>JADLHG010000025.1 GCA_020848905.1 Deltaproteobacteria bacterium | reverse complement strand
GCCGTGCCGCTCCCGCAGCAGGGCCGCGGCGCGCGCCTCGTGCTGCAGCTTCGCGTACGCCTCGTCGATGGGGATCTCGGCCGCGTTCCCGGGCGCGAAGCCGCAATCCGGGTTGAGCACCACCTGCTCCGGCCGCAGGTGCGCGAGCGCCTGCTCCACGCGCGCGACGATCTGCTCCACGCTGTCCACTACGGCGCCGCGACAATCGACGCAGCCGAGCCCAACCTGGCGATCCTCGGGGAGCTCGCGCAGAACGGAGAGGTCCCCGGCCACGGGGATCGTGAACTCGAGCACGTACTGCTCCACCTCGAGCCGCTTCAGCGCGGGCAGGATCGGGTCGTAGCCCCCGCTGCCGACCCACCCCGCGCGCCCCTTGTTGCGCCGACAGAGGTGGATCGCCCGCGTCACTCCCGTCACTCCGCCGAGGACGCCGTTCACCAGCTCGACGCAGAGGTCCACCTCCCGATCCGGGTCGGGATAGCGGGCCCTCACGCTCGCGTCGACGAACAGACAGAGGTGCGGGTCGTCGAGCTGGACGATGTCTGCCCCCGCGTCCCTGAGCGCCACGAGCTCGTCGCGCAGGATGGGCACCAGCGCCTCCATGAAGGCCTCGCGCGTCGGGTAGGCCTCGCGCGAGCGCGCCTCGTCCCACATGCGCTGCCCGAGGAGGTACGGCGACGGCAGCGCCACCTTGATCTGCCGCCGGGTGCGCGCCCGCAGGTAGCGCGCCTCCGCCGCCGCCAGCCCGGGCCGCACGACCTTGAGCGGCGCCACGACCGTGTGCCACCAGACGCCATCGCGGCGTTCGAGCAGAAAGCCGTCGCACACGTCGGCGATGATCCCGATGTACGAACGCCGGCGGTACTCACCGTCGGAGATCACGTCCAGGCCGGCCATCTCCTGCAGCGCCACGACATAGTCCACCGCCGCGTCGAGGGCCTGCCGCAGCGCCACGGGGTCCTTCGGCGCACGCTCCGGGTCGAGCAGGTCGCGCACGAACTGGGAGCGCGGCATGCTCCCCACGATCGACGCGCGAAAGAGCGGCGCGCTCATGGCCGCCCCCACTCGGTGCAGGCGAGGTGGTAGTCCTGGGTGGTGTCGATCTCCATGTAGCCTCCCGCGGTCTCGAGCAGGTGCATCGCCACCCCCGCGTCGAGCATCTCCTGCAGCAGATCGATGAGGTACGCCTTGCGGAAGCTCGCCGCCCCCTGAAACGGGCCCTCGCCGTAGCGCTCGCTCGCCCGGCGATAGTGCTCCTTGAGAAGCGCCGCCCCCTCGGCGGTGAAGCGCGCCACGCCGATGTACTCGCCGCGCGCGTGCTCGCTCGGGATCGTCCGGCCGAGGCGTACCACCCGCTCCTCGTCGGCGGTCATCTTCTCGGCGTCGTGCTCGGGGTGCTCCGTCCGCCCCTCGTAGCGCCGGCGCCAGGCCGTGTCGCAGACCAGCGTGATCGGATAGGGGCTCTGCACCAGCCGCTCGACGATCTCCGGCCGGTACAGAATATCCGCATAGCTGCAGACGAAGCCGTCATCCATGTGCTCCTCGGCGTACATCAGGGAGCGCATGATGTTGTTGTTGGGCCAGTCGTCGTTGTGACAGAAGGTGAAGTGCGGATAGTCCCGCTGCACCTGGTCGATGCAATAGCCGCCGATGAAGACCACGCGCTCGAGGCCGCCGGCCTCCAGCGCCTCCAGGCCCCAATCGAGCAGTCGCCGCCCGCCCACAGCGGCATAGCACTTCGGCATATCTGCCGTATAGGGCATGAGGCGCCGACCGCGCCCCGCTCCGATGATGATGGCTCTCATGCGTCCCTTCGCTCCGTGGTGAAGACTCTACCACGCGGCGAGGGTGCAGCTGGGGCGAGAGACCCGCTACTTTATTTTGCAGGTCACGGCGGTAAACCCGAGGCCGATCGAGATGGCGTCCGGCGTGTTGTCGCCGTCGGTGTCGATGTCCGGCACGAAGAAGGTCGTCACCAGCGGGTTCGTCGAGAACTCGTTGGCGTCGATCGTCTTGTCGTTATTCGTGTCGAACATGCTCCCGAGCTGGCTCTTCGTGTTCGCGTCCTTGGAGTTCTTGTAGACGTCGTCGATGATCGACGCGACCGCCGGAAGCACCTTGGCCGTGATCTCGGACTTCGGGATGGCCCCACCGATCACTCCGTCGACGATGCCGGTCGCGGAGACCTTCCCCTCGATGCGCGCGAGCCGTACCTCGACGATCGGAGGCGCGCCCTTGGAGATCGGCAGCGGGATCTTCATCGTGCTCGGCCCGACGTCGAGCTTGCTCGCCGAGATGCTGCCCCGCAGCATGGGATTGCTCGCGGTCACCGGGTCGATCAGGAACTCCTCCGACCCCGAGTAGTTGTCCGCCGCGTTACCGTCCTGGTCCTTGCCCTGGAAGGAGTAGACCGCCGCCTTCGGGGAGGCGTTGAGCGCGTCGGCCAGCACGCGGAAGAGCATGATCATCGTGCCGTCTTTGAGCTTCGCGTCGATGATGGTCTTCGGATCGAGCTCCGTCACGAGCCCGCCGATAGTCGCGAAGATCGCCCCGACGGCGTTGTCCTTGGTGCCGTTACCGTCCAGGTCCAGCCCGTACTTCTGCACGTCGGGCGAGGAGGACGGCACGATGAGCGTGTTGACCACCGTCTCGAGCGCCACGGGGGGCGGCGTGCCGAAGTCCGCGACGGGGCGCGCGTCGGCCTTGGGCTTGCTGTCGGCCTTGGGCCCCAGGTCTGCGGTCGAGCCGACGTCCGACACCGCGCTATCGGCGACACCCGCGTCGGCCGTGACCGTGGAGCTATCCGTCTTGGTCGGGCTGCTGCTGCAGCCCGCCGCAAGCACCGCAGCCAGAATGATCGAACCAGTTCTACGCAGCATAAGCACCTCCTTCTGCCAAGCTCTTCAAGTTCTGGGCCAAGCGGGGGCTCCCCCGCGTGTCCGCCTTTATCGACGAATTCCACGGGGAAGGGAAGAGGCACCGGCCAGTCGGCCCGCCACCTGACCGAGCTCCGCAGCCAGCGGGCGTGGGCCCCGCTCGTTCCGGGTCGCGCCCTGACTTACCGCAGCGCGGCGGAGATCCTGCGCTTGAGACCGTGCAGCCCGGCGTGCCCCGGATGGCGGCGCAGACCCGCCTCGGTGATCGCGAGCACCGCGGGCCGCGTCTCCCCGTCGAGCCAGGCGCCTACGGTGAGCACCCACTCGACCCACTCCTCATAGGCCACCCGGCCAGCTCCCGCTCCCAGATGCTCCCGCCAGAGCGCGAGGGCCTCCTTGCGTCGACCGGCGCGAAAGAGCTGGCGCGTGACGCGCTGGCGGTACCGGCCGGAGGGGTCGTCGAGCTTGAGCAGCGCCGCGTAGGCGAGCTTCGCCCCCGCACCGTCCCCGTGCTGCTCGAGCGCCGCGGCGAGGAGCTCGAGCGCGTCGCCGTCCTTGCGATACCGCGCCAGCCCGTCGCGCAGCGCCCGCTGCGCCCTGGCGAGCTGCCCCGCCGCCACCAGCAGCGCCGCGTGCTCGAGGAGGTGCCGCGGCTCCGACGGCTCTCGTCGCGCGAGTTCGAGCGCCTGGGCCGCAGCCTCGCTCGGCCTTCCGAGCCGCACGAGCAGGAGCATGAGCCTCGACCGCGCCAGCCCGTCGCCGGGCGCCTGCGCGAGGTACCGAAGGTAGTAGCCAGCCGCCGGCTCGAGCTTCCCCTCCTCGACGCTCCGGCGCGCGAGCACCTGCAGCGCCGCGAGGTTCTTCGGATTGCCCTTCAGCATGCGCAGCGCCGCCCGCGAGAGCTCAACGAACGCCCCACGCCGCTCGTAGTTCTTGAGGATGCGCTGTTCGAGCTCACGGTGGGCCCACTCCCCGGCCGTGGCGTACCGCAGGGCCTCCTCGTAGTGCCGCACCGCCTCGTCGAAACGCTCGAGCTGCTCCTCGATCCCCCCGAGGTCGCGCAGCACCTGACACCGGAGCGCCCCGTCTCGCCCCACCACCTTCAACGCCCCCTCGAGCTCGGTCACCGCCTCGTCGATCGTCCCCGCCGCCTCGAGCAGGCGCGCGAGGTGGAGCCGGGGCTGCACCTCCCGCGGGGCGAACTCCACGAGCCGCCGCTGGCCCGCCACCGCCAGCTTGAGGTCCCGCCGGGCCAAGGCCAGTCGCACCACGAGCTCGAGGGCGGCCGCGTCCTTGCTCGGACGCCGCGGCAGATCTCTGAGCAGCGCCAGCGCCTCCTTCTCGCGGCCGAGGTGTACGAGCTCCTCTCCGACCCAGCCGAGCAGCGACGGCGCCGTCCGCCCGGCCGCGAGCGCCCGACGAAACGCGGCCAGCGCGGCTGCCTCCCGCCCGCGTCGCGCCCAGAGACGTCCTTCCACGAACGCGGCCTGCCAGCTCCGCAGCGCCCGGCCTCGCTCGGCGGCCCAGCGCGTCGCCCGGTCTAGACCCACTTCGTCCACGAGAGCCTGCAGGCCCTCGTCGCTGTCGGGGGCCTTGAAGAGCGCCTCCAGCAGCCGTCGTCCCCGCGCCTCCCCGTCGTGACGCACCGCCCACGGGTCCGCCGCAGCCACCGGCGCCACGCCCGTGACCAGAGCGGCCAGGATCAGAGCCCGAGTCACTCGCCACCGTGCTCCGGAGCGGACCATCACCCTACCTCCCGAGCGGGTGATACGCGCCCCGGCCCCGCCGCCTTGCCAACCGTGCCGCCGCAGCCCACCCAGCCGAGGCGCGGCGCGGGGGGACTGGAGTCGCCACCCCACGCGAAATCCTCGCCGTTTTGTGGCGCGGCCCGAAACCTTGCGAGTATCATCCGACCAATGGCGTCCGTATCTCTGAAGGACGCGCTGCGGGAGCTGGATCTGCACGAGCTCCCTGTGCGGCGCGTAATGATCGTCGACGACGAACGGGAGATCCTGGAGGTGCTCACCGCACTCCTCGAGGAGCGCTGGGAGGTCTTCGCCGCCGAGAGCGGAGCCGAGGCCCTGGCCATGCTCGACGCCGTCGGCGGAGTGGACGTGGTCATCGCCGACCAGCGCATGCCGGGCATGCTGGGCGTCGAGCTCCTGTCGCGCATCGCGGAGAGCCACCCGACGATCGTGCGCATCGTCCTCACGGGCTTCAGCGACATCGAGCCGATGCTCGACGCGATCAACAGCGGCGAGGTCTACCGCTTTCTCCTCAAGCCCTTCGACCCGAACGAGATTCGCGCCGTGGTAGCCGACGCCATGGAGCTCAAGGCCACCTCGACCGCGCTCGCACTGCTCGTGCAGGCGCTGGAGGGGCGCAACGAGTCGCTGCGCGAGACCCACCGCGAGCTCCGCCACGCGCAGGAACAGCTCGTCCGCGCCGAACGCCTCTCGACGCTCGGCCGCATCACCGCCGGAGTGGCGCACGACCTGCGCAACCAGCTCACGATCATGTCCCTCATCCTGCAGACCGTGCAGGATCGCACCGAGAACCCGGAGCTCGTGGACTCGGCGCACAAATCGTGGGCCGCCATCAACGCGCTCCTCGAGCTCCTGCACCACATCAACGCCTTCGCGCGCGCCGGACAGACGCCGATTCAGCGCCAGCCCGTCTCGGTGAAGACCATCTGCAACGACGCCCTCGGGCTCTTCGCCATGGAGGAGCTCGGCCGCGGCAAGGACGTGCGGCTCGAGATGCAGGGCGCGCCGGCCTCCGTCGAAGTGGACCTGAGCGCTACCGAGCAGGCGCTCCTCGCGCTGCTGCGGAACGCCGCGCAGGCCCACGTGGGCGCCGCCGCACCGATCCACCTCAAGGTCACCGAGCCGCCGCAGGGAGGGATCTGTTTCGAGATTCACGACGAGGGGCGCGGCGTCGACCCGGGCCTCAAAGATCGCGTGATGGAGCCGTTCGTGAGCGGGCTGACTCCGCCCGGACTCGGGCTGGGGCTTCCCATCGCGAACCTCGTCGCCGAAGCCCATGGGGGGCGGGTGGAGCTGCAGAGTACCCCGGGCCGGGGCACGGTAGCTCGCCTGTGGCTGGGCCGCGCGTCCCCCCACGGGAGGTCCTGATGGAGCTCACGGAAGACACCCCGCTCGCCGAATTCGTCTCCCGCTACCCGGTGCCGCTGCGCCTCTGGATGGCCCCCGCCGCGCGTGACGCCGTCGGGAGCAGCCTGGCCCAGGACCTCGGCCTCGGCGCCGAGCTCCACGCCGTACCGTCGGACCTGGACGACAGCCTGCGTGGCCCCGCCGTCCTGCTGCTCACCCCGCAGGATTTCGGCGGCCCCCATCGCATGCGCCTCCTGCGCCTCCTCGAGATGGCCCGGCCCGGCCGTCCGGTGGTCTACGGCGGTAATCGCGACAAGGACGTGCTCCTCGAGGCGATCAACACCTGGCGCGTCTTCCGGCTCGTGCCCGACCGCGCCCCCATCTCCTTCGTGGCCGACGCGATCCGCAAGGCCTACCAGGCCGAGCAGACCGACTACGCGCTGGCTTGCGCCGTCGAGGAATACCGCGGCGAGACGCGGCGGCTGCAGTCGGCGCTGACCCAGCTCAAGCAGACCCAGGACCGCCTGCTGCAGGCCGAGCGACTCTCCACGATCGGCCGGATCACCGGGACGCTCATGGGCCGCCTCGGGGGCAGCCTGGCGCAGCTCAGCCACGTCGAGCGGCTGGCCGCGGCGCAGCCCGCGGACCCGGACCTCTCCACGCTCATGGGGCACGCCACCGACGGCGTCCACGCCCTCGAGGTGATGCTCGGGGATCTGCTCGCCTTCGCCGAGGGGCGGCCCGAGTCGTTCGCTCCCGTCGCCGTGGACGTGGACCAGCTCGTGGCGCGCACCGTGGAGCTCGCGCGCTTCGACCCCCTGGCCCGGGAGCGCAAGGTCGAGGTCCACCTGGGCGGGGCGGGATCTCTCCCCCTGGACCGGTATCGCATCGTACAGGTTCTGCTGAACCTGCTGCGCAACGCCTTTCAGGCCACCCGGCCGGGGGACCGCGTCGCCATCCGCACCGCGCGTCAGGACCGTACGGTAGAGATTGCCGTCGAGGACGCCGGCTGTGGTATGACTGACGAGGTGCGACAGAAACTGTTTACGCCTTTCTTCACCACGCGTGCGGGGGACGGACTGGGGCTCGGGTTGAAGGTGAGCAAGGCCACGGTGGAACGTCACGGCGGCAGTATGGAGTGCGAGAGCGCTCCTGGACGGGGGACTTGCTTCCGTATACGGCTGCCGCTGGTTACTTAAGAGCCCGAGGTTCGACCTCATCGAGGGAAGCAGGGATGGTTCGCTCCTACGAAGAACTCGTGGGCGGGCTGGGGCGCGCGGTGAATTTCCGCGCCCAGCGCGTCCTGGTCAAAGAACTCCTCAGCTACAACGCCGCCAAGCTGATCATCGGCGGCGAGGAGTACACGCTCCGCGACCTGTCGATGAACGGGCTCTCCTTCTTCGCGCCGAAGGACTCGACGGACTGGGTCATCGACGCGGTGCCCGAGATCACCGTGCTCGTGCACGACCTGCCGGCCTACCGCGGACCGGCGCGCGTGGCCCGCACGGAGCGCACGCCGCGGCGCCTGCTCGTCGGCCTGCAGCTCGTGAAGGGCTTCCTCGACCTGCCGGACATCCAGCGCAAGAACGAGGAGCAGAAGCTCAAGAAGGACCTGTCCGACGGTCCCGACCTGGTGCGCAAGCACGTCCCCCCCGCCTATCGCGACGCGGTCGAGCACGCCGTGCACTTCCTCCAGTACTACCGGCGGTGCCTGGTGCATCACGAGGAGCGCTACGCCGAGCTCGGCGAAGGCGGCCAGCTCGGCATCGAGCAGATGATCCGCAAGGCTCTGCGCGCGATCCGCGGCCCGTGGAACGAGTTCACGCGCTCGGCGGCGAAGATCGCCTACCCGCACTTCGGTGACCCCGAGGTGCGCAAGGCGATGAAGGAGTACACCGAGGCCATGATCACGCCGCTGCTCATGGGCGTGCCGGTGCTCCATCGCGCCTATAGCAAGCCGCTCGGCTACCCCGGCGACTACCAAACGATGATGTACATCTACCGCAACGGGCTCGAGGGGGCCAACGCCTTCGACAAGGTGATGAACAAGCTCTCCTGCGAGGAGCCGCTCGCCGCCGGCGTGCGCACCCGCAAGGACGTGATGCTCAAGATCCACGAGGAGGAGCACGAGCGCTTCCTCGCCACCCGCTCCTCCGAGGACACCTTCCGCGTGAGCAGCCTCGGGGCGGGACCGGCGCGCGAGGTGCTGGAGTTCGTCACCGCGCGCGGCGTCTGGCCCAAGCACATCCACTGGACGCTCATCGACCAGGAGGAGGAGGCGCTCTCCCTCGCCTACCACGACATCTATCGCGAGATCGCCGGCGCCAGCGCGCCCGGCACGCTGCGCTGCATGTTCATGTCGTTCGTGCAGTTCCTCACCGACCCGCACTCCATGCTGGCCGACGAGCCGCAGCACCTCATCTACTCGGTCGGCCTCTTCGACTACCTCACCGAGCGCCGCGCCCAGTTCCTCATCCGGAACCTCTACGAAAAGCTCGTCCCGGGCGGGCTCCTGACCATCGGCAACGCGCTCGGCCCGAACTTCCACGCCTGGACCACCGAGTACGTCCTCGACTGGACGCTGGTCTACCGCAGCGAGTCCGACATGCTCGAGCTGGCCAAGAAGATCCCCGACCCGGCCGAGGTGAAGGTCATCCCCGAGCCCTCCGGGGGCTACTACATGTTGCTCATCCGGAAGCCATGACCGAGGTCGCGGACCTCGCGCTCTTCCTCCAGGTCGTCCGCCGCAAGAACGCCGCTTCTCTCCGGTGGGTCGCCCTCCTGGTGGCCCTGCTCGTGCCGCTCTTCTGGCTCCTCGACTGGTTCGTCATCCCCCAGCACGTCTACCGCACGCTCTTTCTACGCGGCGCCAGCAGCGTGTACGCCATCGCGCTGCTCGTGGCCGTCGGGACGCACCGCGCCTGGGTCGAGCGACACGTCAACCTGCTCGGCTTCACGCTCACCCTGCTCCTCGGCTGGTCCATCGCCATGATGTGCTGGCTGCACCAGGGCTACGAGTCGCCCTACTACGCGGGGATGATCCTCGTCATCATCGGCGTCGGCTTCTTCTTCACCTGGAACTGGCGGCTGCACGGGCTGTTCAACCTGCTCCTCTACGGCTTCTACATGGCCCCGGTCCTCGTCGGGCGGCTGCACGTCTCGCAGTTCAGCGTGGCGCTCGGCAACCAGTTCTTCCTGCTCAGCACGATGGTCATCACCATGGCCTCGCTCCAGGTGCGCTACGGGCTCGAGCTGCGCGAGTTCGCCAACCGCCAGAGCCTGGAGAAGACCAAGGGCTCGCTGGAGCAGGCCCTCGGACGCCTCACCGACCTCGACCGCCTCAAGAGCCAGTTCTTCTCGAACGTGACGCACGAGCTGCGCACCCCGCTGACCATGATCCTCTCCCCGGTGGAGAGCATGCTCGACGGAGACCTCGGGACCTTCGACCCCACGCAGCGGAGCTACCTGGAGACCGTCAAGCGCAACGCGCTGAAGCTGCTGAAGCTGATCAACGACCTCCTCGACCTGGCGAAGATCGAGGAGCGCTTCATGCGCCTACGGCTCGACCGGACCGACCTACACGCGCTCCTCTCGGAGACGGTCGAGTACGCGCGTCCCCTGGCCCAGCGCAAGGGGATCGAGCTCGCGCTCGCGCTCGAGGCCAAGCCGGAGGACCTGCACGTCGACCAGGAGAAGATGGAGCGCGTGGTGGTGAACCTCGTCTCGAACGCGCTCAAGTTCACGGGCACGGGGGGCAAAGTCACGATCCGCCTCGCCGAGTCAAGCGACGAGATCCACCTCGCCGTGAGCGACACCGGCGTCGGCATCCCCGAGGACAAGCGCGAGGCGATCTTCGAGCGCTTCGCCCAGGCCGACGGGTCGGTCACGCGGCGCTACGGCGGCTCCGGGATCGGCCTCGCCTTCGCGCGCGAGATCGCCGTGCTCCACGGCGGTCGGATCGACGTGGAGAGCGAGGTCGGACGGGGGAGCACCTTCACCCTCTGCCTCAAGCCCGGGACGGCTCACATCCCGCCGCAGGCCATCGACCGACGACGCCGCAACACGCCGACCGACAGCACGCGGCGCCGCGAGGACCGCGAACCGCTCGAGTGGACGCTGCAGCTCCAGGAGCGAAAGGACTACCGCTTCCTGCAGCTCGAGGAGGCCACCGAGCGGCGGATCGTGCGCGACCGCGGAGACGAGCCCAGGGCGACCAAGGTCCTCGTGGTCGAGGACAACGTGGAGGTGCTGCGCTTTTTGCACCTGCAGCTCCAGGGAGAGCACGCGGTCTACCTGGCGCAGGACGGCAAGCAGGGCCTCGAGCTCGCGCGCCGCGAACGCCCGGACGTGATCGTCACCGACTTCATGATGCCCGAGATGGACGGACGCTCGATGATCGCCGCGCTCCGCAGCGAGAAGGAGATGGCCGCCACCCCGGTGGTGATGCTCACGGCCAAGAACCAGCTCGAGGACCGCCTCCAGGCGCACGAGGCCGGGGCGGACGTCTACCTGGCCAAGCCCTTCAGCCCCGAGGAGCTCCGCGCCACGGTGCGCAAGCTCCTCGCGCGTCGCGGACGCGAGGCGGCCACCGTGCTCCAGGCGCAGACGAAGAGCCTCGAGATCGTAAGCGCCGGGCTGGCCCACGAGATCCACAACCCGCTCTCGTACATCAAGGGGGGCTACTTCGTCATCGACGAGGCCCTGAAGCGCATCGACGAGGCGCTGAAGAAGGAGGGACTCTCCGACGAGGAGCGGCAGCAGCGCGTGGCGAAGGCCCGCTCGAGCGCGGAGCGCATGCGCACCAGCGTCGAGCGCGGCATCGAACGCATCGAACAGGTCGTGGCGCTCGTCCGGCGGTACGCCCGCGAAGGCTACCCGAACGAGCCCACCGATATCTCCCTCGATGCGGCGGTCCGCGACGTGGTCAAGCTCGTGGCGCCACGCGACGCGCGCCACGTCGAGCTCGCCGTCGAGCTCGCGTGCCCCGAGGCGACGGTGCGCTGCGTCCCGGAGGAGATGCACCAGGTCATTCGCAACCTCACCCAGAACGCCCTCGACGCGGTCGGCGACGGGGGCAAGGTCGTCGTGCGCACGCGACGCGCCGGCGAGCGCGTGGTGCTCGAAGTGAGCGACGACGGGCCGGGGATCCCGCGCGAGCTCCTCACGCGCATCTTCACCCCCTTCTTCACCACCAAGGCGCCGGGGAAGGGGATGGGCCTCGGGCTCGCCATCGTGCACCAGGTCGTGACCCAGGCCGGCGGCACCATCGTGGCCGAGAGCGAGGCCGGGCACGGTACGACCTTCCGCGTGGAGCTCCCCGCGCCGTCATTGCCCAGCTCCGCCCTTCCGTGCTAGCCCGGTACCTCACAGCTCTGCTCAAAGGACGGTGCGGCATGGATTGGTACCGAGGAAAGCGGGTCTTCATCACGGGCGGGTCGAGCGGCATAGGCAAGGCCACGGCAAAACTCCTCGCGCAGGCGGGGGCGAACGTCATCATCGGCGCCCGGGGCGAACAGCGCCTGCACGAGGCGCTCGAGGAGCTGAACGCGGTTCCAACGCCGGGGGGACAGACCTTCGGCACGGTCACGCTCGACGTGGCGGACCTCGCGTCGGTCGAGCGGGCGGCAACCGAGGTCAAGCGGCGGCTCGGCGGACTCGACATCCTGATCAACAACGCGGGGCAGGCGCACCCGGGCTACGTGCAGGACGTCTCACCCGAGGTCTACGAGACGATGATGCGCGTGAACTACTTCGGCCCGGTCTGGGTCACGCGCGCCTTCCTCCCCACCTTCATGGAGCAGCGAAGCGGCCACATCGCCAACGTGGCCTCGCTCCTCGGCTACATGGGGATCTTCGGCTACAGCGCCTACGCCGCGAGCAAGTTCGCCATCGTGGGTTTCTCGGACTGCCTGAGGCAGGATCTGCTCCCGTACGGGGTGGGGGTCTCGGTCCTCTTCCCGCCGGATACGGACACCCCCCAGCTCGCCGAGGAGAACCGCTTCAAGCCGGCCGAGACGAAGGCCATCGCGGGCAACGTGAAGGTCATGAGCGCCGAGGCCGTGGCGAAGGAGCTCCTCGACGGCATGGCGGCCGGCAAGTACCACATCCTTCCGGGCTTCGACAACAAGATGACCTACTTCCTCTACCGCCACTTCCCCTGGCTGGTGCGGTGGAAGATCGACGGCGACCTCAGGAAGTACCGCAAGAAGAACGGTGGCACGCAGGTCAGCGCGGGGAACTAGTCACGCCGGAGCGGCCGGCGAGGAGGGGGATGGCCCGCGGCGAAGCGGACCAGGCTCAGTGGGGGGCGTCCGGGGCGTGGATGTAGTTCGGGGGCAAGCACTTCGGGTCCAGCCGCACGAGCTGGCAAACCAGATCGTCGGCGAAACGGTCGAGCGCGTCGGGCGCGGGGAGCGTCTGGCTGGCCGGCAGGCTCTTCAGCGCCGCCAGGAGCTCGGAGCGACGCATGCTGCCGAGGCGCACCGACGTCGGTAGCAGCGGGTAGCGCTGGCGCAAGGCCGCGAGGTCGACCTCGTGGTCTCGCACCCAGTTCTCCTGGATCTCCTTGAAGAGGCGCACGGCGAGCCCCACGTCGCGGTACCAGAGGTCCATCGTCGACGGCACGGCCCCGACGCTCGCCAGCGCGTCGATGTAGTCGTGCGCCGCGAGGTAGAAGTCGCGGAGCACGCCGTCCGAGGCGGACGGATACCAGGGGCGCTTGCGAACGTCCGACTCGACCCCGCGGCCGCGGTAGTAGTTCCAGAACTGGGGCATCAGGGTGCGGCGCCGGTCGTAGGCCAGCTGCGGCGCGGGGACGGCGGCCTTCGCCCCGTAGACCCCCTGTCCGGCGGCGTCGAAGATCTTGTAGGCCCCGTAGGGGTAGTCCTGGTTCACGAGCACGCGCAGCAGGCGCGCCGCCTGCGCTGGCGTGCCGTCGCGGTAGTTCATGCGCACGGTCCAGAGCGCGTCGCGGAAGAAGCGTCCGGCGGGTCCGCCGAGGGGCGCGGAGTTGTTGAAGCCGGCGGCCACGATCAGCTTCGGAAAGACCTGCCGCTGTCGGGCGGCCACGCCCCCCCACTGGTCGAGGTAGATCTCCCGGCCGGCGTTGCAGCCGAGGAGCACGACGGCCCGCACGCGCTCCGCCACGCGCGGGAACCCGCGGGCCACCTCTTCGAGCACCACGGGGTAGTTCCAGGCGATCATCTCCTCCGCCGCGGGCCTTTGGCCCAGAAGCGCGGAGTCTCCCATGGCCCCCCAGAAGACGGGCCCGTTCGAGTGGCCGGTGATGGCCAGCGCGAAATCGGTCGTCCGCTCCTTCGCGCTGCCGGGCTCTCCCAGCTCCGCCTCGAGGTTGCTGAAGGCTGCCGTCACGGCCTCCTGGAAGCGCGCCGGGTCGAAGGCGAGGGGACGGGGGCGCACCTCGAAGCGCGTCTTGATCGCCGCGAGCAGGTCGGGGTCCTCCTCGATCTGGAGGACCAGCTCCAGGGTGCGGGGAGCGAGGCCGGCACCCGAGGCGGCACGGGTCGCGTCCCCCGTCGGAGGGTCGGCCTCGGGACCGCAGCCGGACGAGCCAGCCCAGGCCCATGACAGCACGAACAGGGCGAGCAGGCGCTCCCGGCGGTACATCGTGGCTTCACCTTGCAGTTGTGACGGCGTGGCCCGATGCACGCCCGGTGCCAGGCTATAGGCGAACGACGACCATAGGTTAGACCGGAGGCGGGCGTCGGTTCTCGGAGGGCAGACCTGCGAGGTGACCGGCTCTGCGCCTGGCGGCGGCCCGTCTACACGCCGCCGCGACGGGAGGGTGCTACCACCCCCACTTGGGGGTGCGAACCCACAGCATCGGCTGTCACAGTGCGGGGGTGTATCTTAAATACGCGTTACATTCAATATGCTTAAGGTTACACGCGCCGCGGCCTATCCCTTGCTGTGCCGTAACGGTCATGACTCGAGCCGCCTGCCCTGTGCTGGCCGTCCTGCTCTACGCGGGCTGCGGCGACGGCTTCCCGCGCGGCATCGACCCATCCAATCGACGAAGCCAGCCCGAGGTCGGCGCCGTCACGTCGGGTGACCGGAGCAACCGCCGCATCGTGGTGGAGGAGGCCCCGCCCGCGTCAGACGCGGACTCCGGACGGCTCGTGGATCCCCCGCTCCCCGTGGAGGAGCCGAACCCGCCGCCGAGCGAGCCTGGGACGACGCCGCCCGGCGCCCCTCCGCCCCCCGCCCCGTCGACGCCGCCCAGCTCGAGCACGCCCGGCAGCTGCGGGAATGCCTACGAGACGGAGGTGCTGAAGCTGGTCAACGAAGAACGGGCCAAGCAGAACCTCTCGGCGCTGACCTGCGACGCCGCCGCCGGGAAGGCCGCACGCGCCTACAGCCAGCAGATGTGCGATGAGAACTTTTTTTCCCACACGGGCCCGGACGGCTCCACGCCCGCGAGCCGGCTGAAGGCAGCTGGCGCGACCTACGTCGGAGCCGGAGAAAACATCGCCCTCGGCCAGCCCACCCCCGCGCAGGTGATGAAGTCGTGGATGACGAGCCCCGGACACCGCGCGAACATCCTCGGCCCGTTCACGCACCTCG
>JADLHG010000024.1 GCA_020848905.1 Deltaproteobacteria bacterium | reverse complement strand
GCGGAGGAGGGGGGCGCGGGGGGAGGAGGCGGGCGATGACGTCCCGCTCGCGACGGCCGGTCGCCTTCCCCCCCCGCCGCCCCCCCCTTCCCGAGGCCCTTCTTGCGTCCGGCGCCCCCCCGTGCCGAACCGGGCCGGGGTATCCTCCGCCCGGGAGGTCCCTCCACGTGCCGGACAGGCCTGAGATCTTCATCAGCGCCACGTCCCGGGACCTCGGCTCGTGCCGACGCTCGGTGATGGAAGCCTTGCTCACGCTGGGGTGCGTGCCCGTCGAGCAGACGAGCTTCCCGCCCGACGGCCGGTCCGTGCGCGAGATGCTGCGGGGTCGCATCGCGGGCTGCCAGGCCGTGATCCACATCGCCGGACGGCTGTACGGCGCGGAGCCCACCGAGCGGGCGGACGGGGAGCCCCGGCGAAGCTACACCCAGCTCGAGTGGGACGTGGGGCGGGAGCTCGGGAAGCGCCTCTACGTGTTCGTTTGCGGGGAGGGCTTCCCGTACGACGCGCACGAGCCCGAGGACGCCGAGCGCCAGGCTCTGCAGCGGGCGCATCGAGCGGCGCTCCAGCGGGGCGATCATCTCTTCGAGGCCGTCGCGACGCGGGAGCAGCTGTCCGCGCGCGTCCATGCCCTGCAGGATCGGGTCGAGCACCTCTCGGCCGACCTCGGGCGATCGCGCCGATGGCTCCGGCGAGGGATGGTGGCGAGCCTCGGGATCGCCGCGCTGCTGGGAGGGGGCCTGTGGTGGCTGTACGGTCGCACCACGTCGACCGACCGGACGGTCGCCGCGATGCAGACGGAGCTCGATCGTCAACGGAGCTACCTACGGAGCGTCGCCGAGGTGTACGCGCTGCAGTCGGCCCAGCTGGCGAAGCTCCACCTCACCGACGAGGAGCTCCTCGAGCGCGCGATCGAGGGCGTGGCGCGCCGCGAGCAGACGCCGGCCGCGGAGATCCGCGCCGGGATGGCGCTGTTCGTGGCGGCGGTCAACGCGGATCCGGCTGCGAGCGAGATGGACCGGGCGTTGGCGGCATTCGGCGAACGCAGGTTCTTCGCAGCAGCCGAGAACGCGGGGCTCGCGGCGCAGAGCGCCCAGAGGCGGCGTCTGGCGGCCGAACGGCTGGCCGCCCGCGCGACGCGGGAGGCCGACGCGGCGCGCGACCAGGAGCGCGAAGCACGCACGCTGGAGGGTCAGTCCCTGGATGCGGCCGGGAAACACGTCGCCGCCATGACGGCGTTCGAGGGCGCCCTCGAGCTGGCCCCGCGATCGGCGCATCCCACGGCGTGGGCGGACCTCGAGCACGCGCTGGGCGACGCGACCTTCGCGGCGTCGGCCGCCGCCGAGGGCCCGGCCATCCCCACGTTGCGGTCGGCGGCGATCGCAGCCTACCGAGCCGCCCTCGAGGTGCGCACCCGAGAGGCGCACCCCCTCGACTGGGCGATGACCCGGAACAACCTGGGCGCCGCGCTCGGGGAGCAGGCGACCGAGGCCGACGGCGCCGACCGCACGCGGCTGCTGACCGAGTCGATCGCGGTGTACCGATCGGTGCTCGAGGTCTACACGCGCGAAGCCCAACCCGAGGACTGGGCGTTGGCGCAGAGCAACCTCGCCACCGCGCTCGGCGCAGTGGCCAGCGACGCCACGGGGTCCGACCGCGTACGGCTGTTCAACGAGGCCGTGACGGGCTACCGCAGGGTGCTTTCGGTCCATACGCGCGAGGCCCTGCCCCAGGAGTGGGCGCAGACGAGGCACAACCTCGCCGCGATGCTCGTGAACGAGGCGAGCGGGTCCGAGGCGGCCCGACGCGCGCTGCTGCTCGATGCGTCCATCCGGGCGTGCAGCGCTGCGCTCGAGGTGCGTACGCGAGAGACTCGGCCCGAGCACTGGGCAGACACGCAGACGACGCTCGCCATCGCCCTCCGCAAGCGGGCCGCCGAGTCTTCTGGCGCCGAGCGCGCCCGGCTGCTGGCCGAGTCCGTCTCGGCGTGTCGAGCGGCGCTCGAGGTGCGCACCCGCCCGGCGCAGCCCCAGGACTGGGCGACCACCCAGAACGAGCTCGGCTCGGCGCTCGGGGATCAGGCGTACGAAACCCAGGGCGCCGAGCGCACGCGGCTGCTCACCGAGGCCGTTGCGGCGTATCGTTCGGCCCTCGAGGTGGACACGCGCGATGCCCGTCCCCAGAGCTTCGCGATGGCGCAGAGCAACCTGGGCAACGCGCTCGGGGATCTGGCCGACGAGTCCGAAGGCGCCGAGCGTGCGCGGCTGCTGACGGAGGCCGTCGCCGCCCATCGCGCCGCCCTCGGGATCCACACGCGCGAGGCGCTTCCCCTGCGTTGGGCGACGACGCAGTACAACCTCGCCTCCGCGCTGTGGCGGCAGGCGCGCGGCGTGCGTGGCGACGAGCGCGTGCGTCTCCTGGCCGAGACCGTCCAAGCCTATCGGTCCGCACTCGAGGTCCGAACGCAGGAGGCCCTGCCCGAGGAGTGGGCGACGACCCAGTACAACCTGGGGCTCGCGCTGTGGGATCAGGCCTGGTTCTCGGACGAG
>JADLHG010000023.1 GCA_020848905.1 Deltaproteobacteria bacterium | reverse complement strand
GCTGCCCCGGAGCGGGCACCTGGCCTCCTCGAGCCGCGTCTGGCCCAACGTGCGCGCCTCGGGGAAGGCCGGCCTGACCCTCCGCGTGCGGCACGAGCAGGGACAGCGGCTCGAGCTCGAGGGACGCCTTCTCGCTCAGGCCTTTCACCTCTGGCTACGGCAGCTCGCCACCGAGCCGCGCGAGGCGGGCGGTCTCGTGCGGCGCGAACGGCTGGTGCACCTCCGCGACCTGAACGCGGACATCCCGCTGCGGCAGGCGATCCTGCTCGACCTCCGCCGCCCCGACCGCCTCCTCCCTCCGCCGCGCCGCTCGGTCCTCACGCAAGGTGCGGCCTCGGCGCTCTACGGCGCGCTGCGCCCCTACGCCGCCCGCCGCGCGAGCCTGGCGCTCGCGGGGGTCGAGCTGGACGAGAAGCTCGTGGAGGCGAACCAGGCGGGGCACCTCCTCTCCTCGGCGCGACGGCAGGTGCGGGTGGGCAAGCTCTCCGCGGATCTGGCGCTCTCGGACAGCACACTCGAGCTCGACCGTCTCTACGTCGCGCTTTTCGGCGGGGACATCACCGCCGCCCTCGCGGCTCAGCTCGTGAGCCTGAAGCCCCTCGACGCGCGCGTGAACCTGCGCACGCAGCTCACCGGGGTCAACCTGCGCGAGCTCGACCCCGAAGGGCTCCGGCAGGGGAAGCGGGCGGAGCTCTCGGCCCTGGCCGAGGTCAAGTACGCGCTCCGCGCCCAGGAGCTCGAGGCCCGCGTCGAGATCCCGCGCCTCTCCCTCGACATGCTGGACGCCTTCCTCGCCTACCTCGACCCGAGCGGCCTGAACGAGAGCGTGCAGAAGAACCGCAAGCTCCTCGCGGCCTGGTACATCAAGGTGGCCAAGCCCCAGGTGCGGCTGGTCTCGGTCTGGATCAACCACGGCAACCTGAACATGGACATCGAGATGGATGCGCGAGAGCCCATCGGCGCCTACCTGCGCAGTCAGCTCCGCCGCAACCGCATCCGTCGCCTGAACATCCTCCCCCTGCTCCCCAAGCTGCCCGCGGAGAAATGACCATGCTCTCGCCCCGCGCCTGCTGGTTTCTCGCCCTCGCGCTCCTTCCCTCCTCCGGTTGTGCGGTGGTCAAGCCGGTGGTCCTCGACAAGAAGACCCAGCTCGAAAACCAGATCCTCGGCACCTTCGACCGCCTCGAAGAGGAGCTGGTCCTCGCCTCCTCGGTGCGCTCCGGAGCGCCGCGCAAGGCGCTGAGCCCCCTCGAGCGAGAGGCGCTCGACGCCCTGATGAGCCGCGAGTTCAACCGCGACGACCTCGACGAACTCAAGCGCCAACAGGTGGCCGGAGAGGGAAACGACGGCCTGCTCGTGTTGCTCGCACCGCCGACCGAACCTGCGGCGCTGGCCCGCGCCAAGGAGCTGGTGGAGCGAGAGAACCGCGACCGGACCGTGCTGCTCAAGCGCGCGCTCCAGCTCGGCCCCGAGCTCGGCGACCGCGACCTACCTCTCTTGCGCCGCATCTTCCACCGCTTGAACGTGCAGGCCTCGCAGCCGGGAGAGCGGGTGCAGGAGCCCGACGGACGGTGGCGCACGGTCGTCGGAGCGGGCGGGCGATGAGGGGTCGCGTCGAACGCTCCGCGGCCCTGCCCTGCGTCGCCGCGCTCCTCGCCCTCGGCGGGTGCGCGACCCGCGGCGCGTCGGGTCGCTCCGTGCTCGACGAGTTCCGTCCGGCGCGACCTGTGCACCAGCTCGGCCAGCCGGCGTGGCTCGCCACCTTCACCAGCGACGAGCTCTACGGACGGCTCTCGCGCGACGGCCGGCGGCTCCTCTACGCGGGGAGCCAGAAGGGGAGCCTCGACATCTGGATCAAGGACCTCACGACCGGGGTCCCGCTGCGCGTCACGAGCGACGTGAGCGCCGAGACGCAGCCGGCGTGGGCGCCTGACGACCGGAGCCTGGTCTACGTCTCGACGAAGCACGACGTGAAGGGGGATCTCGTCCTCTGGCGCGAGGGGCGCGCCGAACGGCTCACCGGCCTCGAGAGCGCGGACAGCTTCCCCGCCTTCTCTCCCGACGGCCAGGCGATCTACTACGCCGCGGGCCCGGAGGGGCAGAGCCGCATCGTGCGAGTCGAGCTCGCGACGCGACGGACCTCCGCCCTCACCGGCTGGGGGTGCACGCACCCCGCGCCGAGCACCGACGGGCGGTACCTGGCGTTCACGCGCTTCGATGAGGCGAACCGCGGCCGCCTCGCGCTGCTGCGGCTGTCGGACGGCCAGCTCACGATCCTCACCACGGGGGACTACCACGCGGGCTTTCCCTCCTTCAGCCCCGACGGGCAGCGGCTGGTCTTCTCGCGCTTCCACCGCGGCGCACCGGGGCGAGGCGCCGAGACGGGCGACGTCGCCTCCCTCTGGGAGCTGGACCTTCGGGCCGCGCTCGCCGCGCCGTCCCCCGCGGCAGCGATGGCCCTCGCCCGCCAGCTGACGAGCGATCGCTACACGGCGCTCTTTCCGCAGGTCCACGCCGCCGGGGTCGTCTTCACCAGCCAGCGCGGAGAGAGCCTGGACGTCGGCCTGCTGCCCCTCTCGGGCCTCGTGCCGCGGCTCGCCTCGCCCCGCGCGCAGCTCGCGCTGGCCCTGAAAACCCCGGACCCCTGGGACCGACTCCTCGGCCTCGGGCGCGTGGTCGAGCACGGCCCCGGACTTGAGGCGGAGCGCGCCCGCTACGAGGCGGCCACGCTCTACCGGGAGCTCGGGGAGCTCGACAAGGCCGAGGCCGAGCTCGCGGCGCTCGACCGGGGCGCGACGCGCGGCACGCCGCAGGAGAGCGGCGTGGCGTGGCTGGCCCGTATCGACCTCGCGGCGCTCCCCGTGGATCGCCGCCGCGCCGAGGCCCGCGCCGGGGGACGCCCCTTTGATCCGCGCGACGCGAAGGCCGCGCTCGAGCGGCTCAGCGGAATCACTCTCGCGCCACGCACCACGGCCGCCGTGCGCGCCCACTACCTCCTCCGGCGGGGGGACCTCGAACGGCTTTCCGGCGCGACCGTCGCCGCCATCGCCACCTACGAGGAGCTCCTCTCCCGCTACGCCGAAGAGAGCGAGGAGGCCGCGGCGGCGTACCTGCGCCTAGGGACCCTCTTCGCGCGGCTGAAGGAGCCCACGCTGCAGGCCGAGTACTACCTCGGCCTCTTCGTGCGCGCCCCGAAGGAGGTTCGCTGGCTCCGCCGCGCCTCCGAGGAGGTCTTCGGCCTCTTCGCCGGCCTCCCGGCTCCCGAGCAGATCGAACGCCTGCGGCGTCTCATCGACCGCTTTCCGCGCCACAGGCTCTTCGGGGCGCTGGCCCAGCAGCGCATCGCCGCGCTCCACGAGCAGGCCGGCGAGCTCGAGCTGGCCATCGCGGCCCTCCACGAGGTCACCGCGCGCTACCCCGAGCTCCTCGAGGAGCGGACGCACGCCACCTTCGCCCTCGGGCGCCTCTCGCTCGCGCGGTCGGAGGAGCTCCGTCGCACCGGACGGCTCGGCGCGGCGCTCGAGTTCTACGGCAAGGCGCTCTCGGCCTACGAGCGCATCCTCCGCACCTTCGAGCCCGGGCACGAGCACGCGCGGCAGGCCCGCTCCGAGTACGTCCGCCTCTCCCTGCTCGAGGGCGCACAGCTCGAGCGCGACGGAGAACGCGTTCTGGCCGAGAAGCGCTACCGGCGGCTGCTCGCCCTCGACGACTCCGTCGTGCAAGCGCACCGGCGGCTAATCTTTCTCGAGGCGGCGCGCGGCCAGCACCGGGCCCTCGAGGCCCGCTATCGCGACCGCCTGCGGCGGGACCCCGGGGACTTCCTCGGCCACTACGCGCTCGGCCTGCTGGCCACGCTCGGCGGCAAGCTCGCCCCCTCCGACCTGGACCGCGCCGAGGTCCACCTGAAGCGCGCCGTGGACCTGGCGCCGCAGAGCCCCTTCGGACACCTCACGCTCGGGTGGGTCTACGAGATGCGCGAGCGCTTCGCCGGCCAGCTCCGCCAGGGGTGGCTCGAGGAGGCCATCCTGCTCTACGAGCGCGCGCACGGGCTGAACGACGCGAAGCAGGACCTGCAGACCGAAGCCGACCTGCTCGTGAACCTGTGCAACGCCTTTGCACACCTCGGCAACGGCTGGCGCCAGGCCTACGGCTTCTGCGCGGCGCGAGAGAAGCTCAACCTCCCCTCGAGATCGCCGCAGCGCTGGGCGCACTTCCATCTGATCTACGGGCGAGCTGCGACAGCCACGGGCCACTACGAGGTGGCCGACCGACAGCTCGACCGGGCGCTGGTCCTGGCGCGCTCGCTGCGCCTCTCCCGGCTCGAGGCCGAGGTCACCGCTCGGCTGGCGCTCAACGCGCACCTGGCCGGGGACTACGAGGCCTCCACGCGCCTCTTCGAGGAAACGCGCACGCTCTTCGCGCGGCTCGGGCGAAAGACGCAACTCTCCGGCCTGAGCCGCAGCGTGGCCTACAACCTCCTGCTCCAGGGAGCGCACGACCTGGCGCTCGCCCGCCTGCGCGACGCCGAGGCGGAGCTCGCGCGCCACGGGACGCCGCCTCGGGAGGACTACTCGCCGATCGGGCCGGCCGGCCGCAGCAGCGCCCCGTTCGGCTTCGAAGGGCGGGACGAGGCGTACCTGCAACAGGCCCTGCGCGAGCTGGTCTACGAGGCGGAGCGGAGCTGGCCGGAGGTGCGACGCCTCCTCGCGGCCCGTCTCGAGCTGCGGAAGGCGGCGCTCGCGCAGCGCAAGGACCCCGAGCTCCGGCGGGAGCTGCTGCTGCTCCACAACCGCCTGGCGTTCGCGGACCGGCGCCTCGGCGAGCTCGAGCGCTTCCACGGCCGCGTCGACGAGGCGCTTCGACTCGCCGAGCGGGCCCAGCGCGGCGAGGAGGGCAAGGAGCCGTTCAAGCCCGAGGGCGGCACCTTCGAGGCGCAGACCGCGCTCGCCCTCAACCGCGCGGAGGCGCTGCTCACCGAGTCGACGCGTGACCGCGCGGCGCTCGTGACGGCCCACCGCCGCCTCACCGAGGCCGAGGCGTGGTGTGCGAAGGCCGAGGCCCGAGGCGAGCCCCCGCTCCTGCCGGCGCGCCTGCGCTGGTCGCTCTGGACCGACCTCGCGCTCCTCGAGCTCGAGCGGGCGGACTTGCCGGATGGCGCGCCCCTGGGGCCTCCCCGCACCGGCGCTCCCGCCGAGCGCGCGACCCAGCGGCTGGCCGCGGAGCACGCCCCCTACCGGCGGGCCATGTCCCTGCTCCGGCGCGTCTTCCGGGCCACGCGCCCCCTCGCCGACGGAGAGCGTGACGCGAGCGAGCCGGGCGAGGCGGCGATCGATCGGTTCCATCGTCCGATCACCCCTGTCGAACGCCTGCGCCGGCACCTTCTGGCCGGCCTGAACCTGGCGCACGTGGCCACGCGCTTCACGCCCCGCGGCCAGCTCGAGGCGCACCCGAGCACCCGGCTGCTCCAGGCGCTGGCCCGGCTGGCCGTGGAGCACGAGCTCGGCCCGACGCGCTTTCTCGTGGCCGCGGAGCTCTCCTGGCGGCGTCGGGACCTGCGCGCGATGCAGGCCGCCGTCGACGGCTTTCTCACCCGGTCGCCGCTGCTCCTTCCGCCCGCCGACCGCGGCGAGCACGACCGCTCGCGCCGCGCGCTCTTCGCGCGGGCCGTCGAGCTGGCCCTCGCCGAGCGGCAATGGCTCACGGCCCTCTCCTTCACCGAGCAGGAGGAACAGCGCGCCTTCGTCGAGGCCCTGCTCGACGCGGGGCCCGCGGCGGTCGGCCCCGCGAGGGAGCCCCTGGCGCGGCTGCTCGCGGCCTCGGCCCGCTACCAGCGCGTCCTCGCGGCGCAGGAGCCGCTCCGCCCCAGGCGAGAGCGCGAGGCCTGGCGGACCCGGCTGGCTCTCGCCGAGCGCCAGGTGCTCGAGGCGCAGGCCATCCTGGAGCGCGCCGCGCCACGCGTGGGGCGTCTCTTTTCTGTCGAGCCCGTCGTGCCGGCGACGGTGGGAGGGGCGCTCGAGCGGGACGAGCTGGCGGTGACCGCCCTGGTGCACGGCGACGCCGCGTGGCTCGTCACCATTACGCCGAAGGGAGAGCTGCGCGCGGAGGCCCTGCCGGCCGGGACCGCGACCCCGACCACTTCCCTCGACCGTCGACGCGCCGCCGTCGCGCGCCTCCTGCGCACCCTCACCGCGGGGGCGAAGCGCGTGTACGCGGATCTCGGACGCCTCGACCCCGCGCTCGAGCCCGAGGCGCTCCTCGGCCCGCGGGTCGAGGTCGTGCGCCTCGAGGGCCTGACCGAGCTCGTCGTGGCCCGCGCCGCGCGCAACGTCTCCGCCGAACCGGCGCTGGTCGTGGGTCCGGAGGCCACGGCCAGGGCGCTCGCGAATCCACCGGACAAGGTCCAGCTCGTCGGGGACGGGGCCCTGGCTCAGCCGCGCGCCCCGGAGATCACCGCCCTGCCCCGCGCCCAGGCCACTCTCGCCGGCTCGGAGCTCCCGCTGGAGCGCGCCGGCCTGCTCGTCTGGGCCGCGCCCCTTCGCCACGACGGAGGCAGCCCCGCCAACCTCCGGCTCCTCCTGCCGGGCGACCGCGGAGCTCGCCTCGCGGACCTGCGCCTGGCGCGCCGGCTCGGGCAGCCCCTCCGGGGTCGGCTCATCGTCTTCACCGCGCCGGAGCTCACCCCCCGTCATCAGCGCGCGCAGCGACAGGCGCTGCTCCGGCTGCTGCACGCGATGGGGATGCCCTCCGTCGCGCTCCCCTCGCGCGCGCCCTCCCTCGACCCCCTCGCCCGCCGGCTCGCCGTGCGGTCCCAGGACCACGCCGAGCACGCCGCGGCGAGCCTCGCCCGCGAGCTCGAGCTTCCGCTCTACGGCGACGGCGGCCTCGGTGGCTCGGCGGCCAACGTGTTCGCGCGGGCCGCGCTGGAGCCCGCGGTGATGGCCGGGGCCAGGGCCGCGAACGCCGGCCAGCAGGCGCAAGCCATCGCGCTCCTCGAAAGCGCGCTCCTGCACCAGCGTCGCCTCGACGACCGGAAGTACCGCGACGGCACGCTCCTCTACCTCGGCAACGCGTACACCCTGACCAAGGACTACGCCCGCGCGGTTCCGCGTCTCGAGGAGCTCGTCGCGCTGCGGGCCGACGCGATCCAGACCGCACCAAAGGGTCCCGCGCGCCTCGCCGCCCAGGCCAAGTGGGTCCAGGCGCTGCAGAGCATGGCCTGGCTACGCTTTCGCACGAAGCAGCTCGAGCAGGCCTTGACCGTCAACCAGCAGGCCATCGCGCTCTACCGCGAGGTGAGGCGACCGCTCCTCGCCGGGCCGGCCTACGCCCAGCGCAGCGTGATCGCCGAGGAGAAGGGGGACGCGCGGCAGGCGCTCGCCTACGCACGCGAACAGCTCGAGGTGGCCACCGCGCTCCTCGGGCCAAAGCCCACCCCCGCGGCGCGAGCCACGGCCTCCGAGGCCGCCGTCCGCGTGGCGCAGCTCGAGCGCTCCCGCTTCTCCGAGTACGGGCGTGCGATGGAGGCGGTCCGCCTGGCCGAGGCGCACGCGCCGACGCCCGCGACCCGCGTGGACGCGCTCCTCGAGCGGGCCCGCCTCGAAGGGGCCCGCGGGGACTACGCCGCCGCCGTGACGCAGGCCCGGCGCGCGCTCGAGCTGGCCCGCACCGCGAAGACCCCGAGCGAGGACGCCGCGCTGCTCGAGCTGGTGAACAACCTCTATTACCAGGGCGCCCACGAGCGCGCGCTGGCCCAGGCCGACGAAGGGCTGAGGCAGGCAGGCCCGAGCCCCCTTCGCCAGCTCCAGTTCCACAACGCCAAGGGGACGGTGCTGGCCACGCTCGGCCGCACCGACGGGGCGCTCCGCTCACTCGGGCAGGCGCTCGAGCTCGCGCAGCGACTCGGGCTGCCCAACGAGGTCGCCGCCTCCCACAACAACCTCGGCAACGCGTACCGGCTCGCCGGTCGCCTGGAGGAGGCGCGCGCCAGCTTCCGGCGAGCGCTGGCTATCGACCGACGCCGCGACGACCGTCTCGGTCAGGCCTTCTCGCTCGCCAACCTGGGTCTGACCGAGGAGCAGCTCGGCCGGCGAGAGGAGGCCCGGGCCTCGCTGACCGAGGCCCTGACGCTGAGCCGCGCCATCGGCGCGCCGCTCAACGCGCTCAAGGCGCACCTCGGTCTCGGCCGCCTTCACCTGAGGGCGGGGAGCCACGCGGAGGCGCTCGCGCAGTTCAAGACCGGTCACGCGCTGGCCGCGCGCCTCGGCCTCCGCCCCTGGCTCTGGCGCTTTTCGCTCTGGCGCGGACGCGCGCTCCGGCTCGCGGGAGATCTGCGCGGCGCCGAGCGCGCCTTCACCGAGGGCCTCGCGGTCTTCGAGCCGATGCCGCCGCGCCTGCGTCGCGCCATCGGCAGCCCGGAGGTGGACGACGACCCCGACGAGCTCTACGACGAGCTCATCCAGACGCTGGTGGACCGCGGGGCGATAGAACCGGCCCTGGACCTGCTCGAACGGCTGCGCGGTCGCTTCCTCGTGGACCTCCTCACGAGCTCGGCCCAGGAGCTCCAGGACGCCACGCTCCGCCCGGCCCTCGAACGCGTGCTCGCGCTCGCCGTCTCGCTCGAGGCCGCGCGGAGCGCGGCGACCCGCACCCGTGACGCCGCCCCCCCCGCCCGACGCGCCGCCGAGGCCGAGGTAGAGCGCCTCGGCGCGGAGCTCGCGGGAGCCCGGCAGGCCCTCACCGCGCTGAACCCACGCCTCGCCGACCTCGCGCTCTCGGAGGTCTGGCCGCTCGCCAAGCTCGCACCGCAGCTCCCGCGCGACCGCGTGATGCTCTGCTATCACGTCGGGCGGCGCCGCCTGCTCATCTTCGCGCTCCGGGCCGGTCGCCTGACCCTCCATCGCGTCCCCGTCGGCCGGGAGCGGCTGACCCGCGAGGTGGAGCGCTTTCGAGAGCTCGTCACCCGCTTTCATCCCTCCCGCGAGGCGGCGCGCCGTCTCTACGACTGGCTGCTCCGCCCGGCCCTCGCGCAGGGCGACCCGACTCCCCTCACCCTCGTCCCGTCGGGGCCCCTGCACCTTCTGCCCTTCGCGGCGCTCCACGACGGAGGCGACGAGCTCGTCGCGCGCCGACCGCTCGCCTTCCTCTCGCGGCTGAACGCCCTCCGCTTCGCCGCGCCCACCGCGGCCGCAGGCAGCGCGAGCGCCCTGAGCGTCAGCCTCGCCACCGGCGTCGAGGCGCCGCTCCCCTTCGTCGCGCACGAGGCCGCCGCCTTCGCCCGCAGCTTCCCCGGGGCCCGGCTCCTGCGCGCCACCGAGGCCACGCGCGCGCGGCTCCTGGCCGAGGCGAAGGCCGCGACCACCCTGCACCTCGCCACCCACGGCCGCTACGAGCCGAACCGGCCGCTCGCGAGCACGCTGCGCCTCGCGGACGGAGAGCTGTCGCTGCTCGACGTCTTGCCCCTGCGCCTCGCGGGGCCGCTCGTGATCCTCTCCGCTTGCGAGAGCGGCCTCGGACCTCTGGCGGGCGGCGATCATCTCCTCGGCCTGCCGCAGGCCTTCTTCCTCGCCGGCGCGCGCCAGGTTCTTTCCACGCTCTATCGCGTGAGCGACCTCGGCGCCGCGCTGCTGATGAAGCACCTCTTCCGGCGCCTGGCCGCGGGGCTCTCCCCTGAGCTCGCGCTCCAGGCCGCGCAGCTCCAGCTCCGCCGCCGCTTCCCGCACCCCGCCTTCTGGGCCGGCTTCCGCCTCGACGGCCTCGGGCGCTGATCGCCCGCCGATCTCCGCCTCACCGCGCGCCTCCCCTCCCCCCTCTCCGATTTCGCGTGCGAAAAACCCCCTCTTTCGGGGGGGGCCTCCGTTTTCCGTGGTAGCGCCAAGAACCGAATATCACGAAGGGTTCGGGATCTTCGCCACTTGCCTTCCGGCACTCGCCTTGCAATTCGTCCCTGCCGGGAAGGGGATGCCCCTGCCCCACATCACTTCACGCCTCTGGCAGGAGAACGCCATGACGTTGCACAGGAATGCTCGGCTATTGGCCCTCGTCGGGCTCGCCGCGCTGCTCGCTCCGACCAGCCGCGCCTTCGCGCGCGCCGAGGCCCCCCGCGGCCAGGCGCAGCCCCCCGTGGTCACGGCCGAGGAGGCCGCCCGGATGGTGGGCCGTAACGTGTACTTCGCCGTGGGCTCGGCCATGCCCACCAGCATCCTTCGTCCCATCCGCCTCTTCGCCCAGCAGCGCGAGGGGCGCACCAACGCCTTCTACATGTCCACCTTCGCGAGCGCCGTGAACTTCGGCCGCGAGGTCTCGGAGAAGTTCCACCCGAACCTCTTCTTCGTCTCCATGTCCAACCGCGAGGCGGCAACCGGTGGCTGGGCCACGCTGCACCGCGACTCGCTCGGCGCGCTCGCCAAGCGCATCAACCAGGGCGAGTTCGGCATCGACACCGTCGTCGTGCGCGCCACGCCCCCCGACGCGAACGGCTACGTCAGCTTCGGCCCGACGAGCGACCTGACCATGCCCGCCATCAATGCGGCCCTGCGCGCCGGCGGCAAGGTCATCGCCGAGATCAACCCCAACATGCCGCGCACCCGCGGGGACAACAAGCTGCACATCAGCCAGCTCTCCGCCGTCGTCGAGGGGAACGAGGTCCTCGCCGAGCTGACCCAGATGGCCCCGACGGTCTCCGAGCAGGCGATCGCCAAGAACATCGGCCGCCTCGTCCCGAACAACCGTCGCTCCACGCTCCAGGTCGGCATCGGCGGCTCGCTCGTCGCGATCGGCGAGGCCATGAAGAACAAGCGCCTGCGCATCTGGAGCGAGATGGGCTCCGACTGGGTCGTGGACGTGATGGGCCGGCCCAAGCACAAGGTCTCCGAGGCGGTCTTCAGCTTCCTCCTCGGGACGAACAACCTCTACACGCTGGCCAACAACAACGAGCGCCTGCGCATGGAGTCGATGCTGACGGTCAACGACCCCGCCGTCATCGCGCGCCAGAAGCGCATGGTGGCCGTGAACACGGCGCTGGAAGTGGACCTGGCCGGCAACATCAACGCCGAGCGCATCGACGGCCGCATCATCAGCTTCCCCGGCGGGCAGCCCAACTTCATGGAGGGGGCGAGCCGCGCTCCGGACGGCAAGGCGATCCTGGGCCTCCGCTCGATCAACAAGTACGGCGAGAGCACGATCGTCACGGCGCTCCACGGGCCGGTCACCACCCCGGCGAACCACCTGGACTACCTCGCCACGGAGTGGGGCGCGACCAGGCGCCTCCGCGGCCTGAACGCCGCCCAGCGGACCTACGAGCTGATCAGCGTCGCGCACCCGGCCCACCGCAAGGCGATGGCCGATGCCGCGCTCACCGCGGGCACGCTCACGCAGAAGCAGCGCGACAAGCTCGTGCGCTCCGTCCCCCACGCCATCCGCCTGGCCGCGCCGCAGCTCGCGCGCATGGGCGCTGACCTGAGCCTCGCCCGGGGCGCGATCACGCAGGCGGAGTACGCCCAGCTGACGGCGAACCTGCCGCCCGCCGAGAACCACGGAGAGGGTGGAATGCCGCTTCCGCCGCCGCCGCCCCCCCTCCCCCCGGCCAACCCCTAGACGCGCTACGCGCTTTCGCTTGGAGGATCTCATGACCCGCCTTCGCATCCTCATCCTCGGCTCCGCGGCCCTCACGCTGCTCGTGTCGGGCTCCGTCCAGGCCCGCCAGCTCGACCACCAGAACGGCCGCCAGCTCGGCGAGCAGCAGAACCAGGGGGCCAAGCCGCGCATCCGCGTCCAGGCCGGGACGACGCCCATCAACCAAGCCGAGGCCCGCGCCCACGTCCAGGCCCCCGAGCCGGCCCGCGACGGAGCCCCCGCCGACGAGCACTGGCGCGTCGGCCAGGGCCAGCCGACCTACAACTTCCTCTTCCTGCACGGCCTCGGCGGCGAGCCCCGCAACGGCCTCGACGACCGCATCTCGCGCGAGCTCGGCTCCCGCGGCATCTGCTTCGACGTGAAGTCCCCCTGGCTCCGTCCCGTGCGGCGCGGCCTCCTCGGACGCATGGAGGACGACGGGCTGCACACGATGACCTATCAGCTCCAGAAGGCGGGCGAGATCCTCGAGAACTCCCCCGGCCCGATGGTCCTCGTGGGACACAGCTTCGGCGGCAAGCTCGCCAACCTGCTGGCCAAGAAATACCCCGACAAGGTGGCCTGCGTGGTCGGCCTCGCCCCGGCCGTGAACATGCTCTACTCGTACTACAAGCAGCTCACCGGACAGCGGGGCCTTCCCGCCAAGGCGGAGCTCCTGGCCCAGCTCGACGGGTACAAGGGGCAGATGGAGGCCGACCTGGCCCGCGCGCAGGGGGCCCATGGGGGCGACGCCCGCGGCACGCGCCGCCTGAAGAGCGAGCTCAGCTACCTCGCCATCATGCGCGACCTCGCCGCGCAGCCGATCGGCGAGACCGAGATGGAGACGGGGATCCGCAAGCCGACGCTGGTCCTGCACGGGACCGAGGACGGCGCCGTCTCGATCCACTACGCCCGCCGCTTCGCCGAGGCCAACCCGCAGGCGGTGCGGCTCGTCGAGATCGAGGGCGTGGACCACGGCTTTGCCAAGCGAATGGGGGGAGACGACTTCCTCCCGCAGATCGACCGTCGTGCGACTGAACGCGCCACCCGGCAGATGGTGGACGAGATCGTGAACTTCCTCGGACGGAACGTCCGACCCGGGAATGCGCCCCGGGCAGGGAACTAAGGAGACACCGATGCGACGCTTCAACCGTGCCCTTGCTCTGACCCTCTTCTTCGGTGGGCTTCTGGCCCGGCCGGCCCTGGCCCAGGAGAACAACTCTCCGGCGGCCTGGCGGCAGGCGCTGCAGACCTACGGCCAGCGGAACGACGTCCGGGCCTACACCCGCCAGTGCCCGAACGGCGCGAACCGGGTCTACCTGAACGTGAGCGGCGCGCAGGATCTGCGTGCCATGGAGCAGCTCCTGCACAACCGCAGCAACGTGCTCGAGGTCTGCCACATCGGCAACGGCGGCGGCACGCACTCGCTCTTCATCTTCGACCGGCAGCTGATCCACTTCCAGTACCTCCAGGGCACCAACAACTGGCGCCTGCGCAACTGGGGCTACGGACTTCGTCCGAGCGCGAACAAGCTCTACAGCGCGATGATCCAGCTCACCCCCTCCGAGGGACAGAAGCTGCGCACGATGCTCTCCAACGCCGCCCGCGAGCAGGGCAACGACGAGGGGCGCTGGGCCCAGGACGGCCACATCCAGAACGCCATGGGGCAGCGCGGCTTCAACTGCACCTCGGTCATCTCGGGCGTGCCCATCGGCGACCGCGGCGAGAGCCTGTCGCAGCTCGTCGGCCTCGGGGCCTACGGCAGCGGCGACCCGCGCGGCTTCCAGCGCAGCCTCGAGACGAACGCCAACGAGCGCGTCTTCGGCGTCTGCATCTACGGACCGGACATGCCGGACTTCGGTCGGAACCAGAACCAGGACGTCTTCACCTTCTTCTAGGGGCGTGACCTCGGTGAGCCCGCAGGGGCTTACCGGGGCAGCCGCCGCCAGCGAGGGCCGGGTCCTGCCGAGAGCGTCGGCGGGCTCGGCCCTTGTTTTTTCCGCAGCCGGCACCGCACGACACGGGTATGGTAGTGGGGGGCGGGGAGACGGGACGGGAGGCGGCGATGTACGGGCTGGTGAACAAGGCGCTCCGCGATCTGCTGGTATCCCGTCACGGACGCGACGTCTGGAATCAGGTGCGGAGCCGGGCCGGGATGGAGCTCGACTCCTTCGTGGCCCTGAGCCCGTATCCCGACGAGCTGACCGAACGCCTGCTCGCCGCCGCCTCCGAGCTCCTTGGGCGCACGACCGACGAGCTCCTCGAGGACTTCGGCGGGCACTGGATCACCTACACGGCCCAGGAAGGCTACGGCGAGATGCTGGAGCTCGCCGGGGACAGCGTGGTCGAGTTCCTCGAAAACCTGGACAACCTCCACGTCCGCGTCGGGCTGAGCTTCCCCGAGCTCAAGCCACCGTCCTTCCGCTGCACCGACCACGGCGATGGGGTCGTGCGCCTGCACTACTACTCGAGCCGCCGCGGGCTCCTGCCGCTCGTGGTGGGTCTCATCCGGGGCCTCGGCCCGCGCTTTCAAACCACCGTGCACGTCACCGTCGACAAGCGACGCGAGGACGGCCACGACCACGACGAGCTCATCGTCCGGTACGGCACCGCATGACGACCCCTACGACTCCCGAGATCGGCCTCGCGCCGAGAGATTTCAGCGCCCTCTTTCCCTTCCACTTCGTGGTCGGCGAGGATCTGTGCGTCCGCCAGGTCGGAGAGGCCCTCTCGCGCGTGCTACCGGGCCTCTGCCCCGGCGAGCCGATCGCCAACCACCTCCTCGTCCGGAGGCCGCAGCTCACCACGAGCTACGAGGAGCTGGTGCACAACGCCCACTGCATGTTCCTGCTGCAGGCGGTGGCGGTGCCCAAGCTCGTGCTCAAGGGGCAGATCTACTGTCTGATGCAGGAGCCGCTCGTCGCCTTCGTGGGCAGCCCCTGGGTCACCGAGGTCGGTGTCCTCAAGACGCTCGGCATCTCGCTGCGGGACTTCGCGATCTTCGATCCCGTGGCCGACTACCTCTTCCTGCTCCAGACCCAGCGCACGGCCATCGCGGACGCGAACCGCCTCGCGGAGGAGCTACGGCAGCTCAACGCCGTGCTCGAGGATCGGGTGCGGGAGCGGACGCGACAGCTCGCGGAGCTTCAGGCCGAGCTGGCGCGCGACCGGCAGGAATTCCAGCGAACGATCGACGCGGCGAAGCGCCCGGACCGGTAGCGGACCTTCGGAAGACCGACGTTTATAATCAACAAATAACATGTAAGCTAAAATTCTGAATATTGATCAATCAATGACCCGCTGCCACCGTCGACGACATGCCCACGGGCCCCACAGCGTCGGACGGAAATCGCACCGTCCGACGCCCGTTCGGACGAGGCTCGGCGGCACGGGTTCAGGGGTCTAAGAGCCGTACATTCATACGTTTATGTCTTGTCGGCCTCCCGGTTCTGGGCGCGGCTCTGGCCGGCTGCGCGCCCTCCGATCCCGCCGGTGACGGTCGTTCCCTGGGACGGGAGGCGAGAGCCATTCCGGGCGTCGAAGGGGGTACGCTGGCGCTCGAAGGGATGGCTCTGGCGGTGCCGCGCGGGCACCTGCCTCATCCAGTGCGCCCCCGGGTTCGCCAACTGCAACGGGAAGCGAACCGGCGCCGGCAAGAAGCTCGACGAGCTGCCGGGCTTCGAGCAGAACGACGACGACGAGGACGGCTGCGAGGCGGAGCTCGCGCGCGACGTCCACAACTGCCGCGGCTGCGGGGTGACCTGCTCCGCGGCGGCGGAATGCGCGCCCGAGGCCGGCGTCGGTCGCTGCCGCTGCAAACATCCCTACCGCGCCGCCGAACCACCTGCAGCGCAGTCGATCCTGGCGCTGGCCGCCCTCGCGCAACGCCCCGGCGAGGCCCTTTCGATGGCGGACGTGGCCACGGGCATCTGGAAGCTTGGCGGGCTCAACAGGAAGCCGACGAGCCCCGACCAGAAGGACCTCAAGTACAAGCTCACGAACCCGTTTACGAAGGCCCTGCCGAACGGCGAGGCGAAGAACCTGGTGCAGGCCGTACGCGGGAGCGGGCTCCGGCTGAACCTCCGTCCCGAAGCGGTGCAGATCGTTCTGCGGGACGGAGTTGTCCGCGGCGCAGACAGCAACTTATCAAAAGGATAGGCTCGTATATCAAAACGAGTTTCGATGTGGGCCAGCGCGAAATATAAGCCATTTAAAATACATAATTATTCGCGTCGGCACGACCAATGCTTGGGGATCGGTCGAGGCGCAATCGATGATCACCGTTCGGCATGCAGATGAAAGAGGCCGTTCCGACGCGGGTTGGCTCGACAGCCGGCACACCTTTTCGTTCGCGGACTACCACGACCCGGCGCACATGGGCTTCGGCGCCCTGCGGGTGATCAACGACGACTGGGTGAACGCGAGCGCTGGGTTCGGTGCTCACCCGCACCGGGACATGGAGATCATCTCGTACGTCCTCTCGGGTGCGCTCGGGCACAAGGACAGTATGGGAAACGGCTCCACCATTCGTCCGGGCGACGTCCAGCGCATGAGCGCCGGGACGGGCGTGGTGCACAGCGAGTGGAATCACTCGAAGGCCGATCGCGTCCATTTCCTCCAGATCTGGATCGTTCCCGAGAAGCGAGGTCTCGAGCCGGGCTACGAGCAGCGAGCCTTCGAGCCGCACCAACTTCGCGATCGACTCGCGCTCGTCGCGTCCCGCGACGGGAGGGATGGCTCCGTCACGATTCATCAGGACGCCGCGCTCTACGCGACGAAGCTGTCGGAAGGGAAATCGGCGGAGCACGAGCTCGAGCCCGGGCGACGAGCGTGGGTTCAGGTCGCGCACGGCTCAGTCACACTCAACGGCACCCCGCTCGAGGCGGGGGATGGGGCAGCGGTGACCGGCGAGTCGAGACTCGCGCTTCACGGTAGGAAGGACGCCGAGGTCCTCGTGTTCGACCTGGCATGACGATGAACCGAAGAGAACTGCTGTACGCGCTCGGGGCCTTGCCGTTCATGGCGGCCTCGTGCTCGCGTCGGGAGCGAGAAGCCATGACGACCCAGAACGACAAGAGCAAGACACCCCAAGCCAGGATGCCCGCGATCTTCGCGGCGCACGGCGCACCGATCCTGCTCGATGACGCCGTCTGGATGGGTGAGCTCGCGGCCTGGGCGAAGGCCATGCCGAAGCCGAAGAGCATCCTCATGGTCTCGGCGCACTGGGAGGCGCGCCCGACCTCGCTCGGCGCGACGCAGCCCGTGCCGCTCGTCTACGACTTCTACG
>JADLHG010000022.1 GCA_020848905.1 Deltaproteobacteria bacterium | reverse complement strand
GTACGCCGCAGTCCCCGCGGAGTTCAGGCCGACAACCGTCCCGTTAGTCAGGACATCGACGCTGCGCCAGGTGGCGTCCGCCCCCTGCGAGCCCGAATTGGTGGCCCAGGTCTGCCAGTCCGTGAGGCCCGTGAAGGCGTACACCGCGGTCCCCGCGGAGTTCAGTGCGCGAACTGTCCCGTCAGTCAGGACATCGACGCTGCTCCAGGTGGCGTCCGCCGCCTGCGTACCCGAATTGCTGCTCCAGGTCTGCCAGTCCGCGAGGCCCGTGAAGGCGTACGCCGTGGTCCCGGAGGCGTCCAGCGCGCGAACTGTCCCGTCATTCAGGACATCGACGCTGCGCCAAACGGCGTCCGACGCCCACACACCCGAATTGGTGGAATAGGTCGCGAAGTCCCCGAGGCTCGTGAAGGCGTAGACCGTGGTCCCGGCGTTGTCCAGCGCGTAGAAGGTCAGGCCGTGAGCCGCCGGTGCCGCGACCAGCGCCATCAGCATCGCGAATCGAGTCATGTACTTCATTGCTTGCTCCTCTTCCCAGGTTGATGGAGGGGCCTCAGCCCCGGTCCTTTCGTCGCTGACCCCGATAGCCGGCGGGATCCTGCGATGATCCGTTTTTACCCCAGGAGACGGTTGCCCGACTTGGACGATCACCTGATGCTTGGGTGACCGCCCGACACGCAGCATGCGCGGCCGCCAGCGCGAGGGCCTGGCCGGCGGTCAGCCCAACATTCCGCGGTTCGGATCGATTTCGAGGTGATCTGGGCCTTCGCTCGGGTGTAAGTAGGCGGAGGTGCGTGGGCGGCAGGAGGTGGTGCACCACCTCGGCCTGGTGCTGCCGGCGCCGTGCGTGAGGACGCCGCGCGGAGTCGCGACGGGAAGCGCCGTGGTGCAGGCGCAATGACCACTGCATCGTGACGCTCGTCGAGCGAGCCACCAGCTACCTGCTGATCGGCAAGCTCGCAGCGCGCAGCATGGAGGCGGCGGCCCGAAGCACGGTCCAGCTGGTGAGAAAGCACCGAGCGAAGTTCTGGACGATCACCGCCGACAACGGGCCGAGTTTCATTCCTACAAGTCCGTCGAGAAGGCCACCGGGCTGATCCGGCAGTACCTCCCCAAGCGAACCAGCATGGCCCATGTCAGCCAGCGCGGCTTTAACGCGATCGCCCGGCGACTCAACGCCCGGCCGAGAAAGCGATAACGCTGCCTGTCGCGAACGAAGCGAATCGCTGCTCTCCTCGCAGCGCGCGCGGTACCGCCCCCAGACATGTCGCCTATGCTCCAGATCCTATCCACGCCGAGGAGGCTTCGGGGAAAGTGCCCCTTGGGACGCCGGTTGGCCGGGATGCGGCAGCCTGCGTTCCGCGATGCCCATGCACACGACCTGGCTCCACATCCGATTCGGCCGTTTCGTTCTCGATGAAGCGATTCACGAGCTGCGCGCGGACGGTGTGACCGTCGCGATCGAGCCCAAGCCCCTCGCGCTGCTGCTACTGCTCGCGCGCGAGCGCCACCGCGTCGTGCGGCGAGACGAGATCCACGAGGCGCTCTGGCCGGGCATCGCCGTCGGCGAGGACTCTCTCACGCGGGCCGTGCTCAAGGCCCGCGAGGCTCTCGGTGACACGGGCGCGAGCGGCCGGATGGTCCGCACGGTGCGGGGCGTGGGCTTTCGCTTCGTGGCCCCGGTCGAAGAAGAGGAGCCGGAGCAAGAGGCCGCAGGCGTGCGTCGCGCGGAGCGCTCCGCGCCCGCGTCCCCCGGGCACACGCCGCTGCTGGGCCGCGCGCGCGAGCTGGCGCTGCTCGAGGCCGCGCTTCGCAGCGCCCTCGCTGGGGGCGGGCGCGTGGTGCAGGTCTCGGGAGCGGCCGGCACCGGCAAGACGCGCCTCGCCGAGGAGTTTCTCGCGGCCGCGCACGGTGCAGGGGCCGAGGTGCACAGAGCGCGCGCCTGGGAAGGCGCCGGAGCGCCGGCACTGTGGCCCTGGAGTCAGGTGCTCCGCTCGTTCTCGGAGCAGCGAACCACGGAGGCGCTGCGCGCCGCGATGGGCCGGGAAGAGGCGGCCGAGCTCGCCCGTGTGCTGCCCGAGCTTCGCGAGACGTTCGGCGTCGAGATGCCGCTCGCGCCTACCGACGGCGACGAGGCGCGGTTCCGTATGCTCGATGCTCTCTCGCATTTCCTCGTGCGAGCGGCGCACGCGCGGCCGCAGGTGATCGTGCTCGAGGACATGCACTGGGCCGATGGCGCCTCGTTGCGCGTTCTCGGCGCGCTCGCGGGCGAGATGGCGGGTTCGCGCATCCTCATCCTGGTGACCTTTCGGGAGGAGGAGGCCGCGCTCGAGCATCCACTCGCAGAGGCGCTCGCGACTTGCCTCGAGCGCGACGTGCTGGTCCGCGTGCCGCTGCAGGGGCTCGAGGCGAGCGAGGTGGGCCGGCTCCTCCAGGGCCTTGCGGGCTTCTTGCCGCCGCCGGAGGTCGTCGCCGCCATCCATGCGCGAACCGGGGGAAACCCCTTCTTCGTGAAGCAGATCATCGCCCTGGCGCAGGCCGAGCACGCCGATACGCCGGCGCAGCTCGCAGCCGCGCTGGTGGGGCAGGCCCACCGAATGCCGCCCGAGATGCGGCACGTGGTGGGCCGGCGCCTCGCGAGGCTCTCGGCGAGCTGCCGGCAGATGCTCGCCGCTGCAGCCGTCTGGGGGCGCGAGTTCCCGGTGGCCGGCCTCGCAAAGCTGCCGGGTCTTTCGCGCGAGGCACTCCTCTCGGCGCTCACCGAGGCTGCGGCCGCGCGCGTGATCGAGGCCGAAGCGGGCTTCGGCGGGAGCTACGTCTTCGTGCACGATCTGCTGCGGCAGGTGATCCTCGCGGAGCTCGAGCCTCAGCAACGCGTGCGGCTGCACCTCCACGTTGGCGAGGCGCTCGAGACGCTGCACGCGGCTCATCTCGAGCCGGTGGTGTCTGCGCTGGCGCTGCACTACGGCGAGGCGGCGCTGCTCGTCGAGGGAACGAAGGCGGTCGACTACGCGCAGAAGGCCGGCGAGCTGGCGCGCGACGCGCTCGCCTACGAGGAAGCAACGGAGCAGTTCGAACGGGCCCTGCGTGCACTCGAACTCCTGAGCGAGCCCGACCTCGCGCGCAGGGCCGAGCTGATGGTATGCCTCGGCTATGCCTGCCACAGCGCGGGACGACACGAGCGGGGCCATGAGGTGCTGCGCGAGGCGGCAGCGGTGGCGCGCGCTGCCGGAAGCGCAGGGCCGCTGGCCCTGGCCGCTGCCGGGCTCGCCGAGGTGGGCATCGGGCTCGCCGATCCCGAGACCGTCGGCCTGCTAGAGGATGCCCTGCGGCTGCTCGGCGACGGCGGCGGCCGCGCGCGCCTCGGGCTCCAGTGCATCCTCGCCATCAATCTCGCCAATCTTCCGGGACGTCTCGCCGATGCCACGCGCCTCGTCGAGGCGGCCGCCGCGATTGCGCAAGATCTCGGAGATCCGCGGTCACGCAGCACCTGGCTGTCGGCAAGAGCGGCGGTGCAGCGCATCTCACCGCAGACCCTGCCGGAGGAGCGGCTCGCGGGCCTCAACGAGGCGGCCGCGCTCGCGCACGCGTCGGGTGATCTCACGATGGAGCTGGTGGCACGCCTGCAACGCTTCGGCGCACTCACCGAGCTCGCGCTACGCAGCGAGATGGACGCCGAGCTCGGCACCATCGAGACCCTCATCTCACGGCTCCGCTCCCCCTACTGGGGCTATGTGATGCCATCGCTGCGTGGCATGTGCTGCCTGCTCGAGGGCCGTTTTGGCGAGGCCGAGGCGCTCTTCGACGAGGCCTTCACGAGCCCGGAGTCTCCGCGGATCGCGTTCGTCGCCGGGCGGCTCGGCAATCTCGCCGCCATTCGCTACGACCAGGGTCGCATGACCGAGCTGCTGCCGCTGCTCGGCCCGCTGGCACAGCAGTTCACACACGTGCACGCCCTGAGGACGGCATGGATGCTCGCGCTGCTCGAAGCCGGGCGTACGCAGGAGGCGCACGCCATCTTCGCCCCCTTCGCCGACCGCGCGGCCACCGACGTGGTCGGCACCGAGAGCTGGCTGTGCGCGATGGCCATGCTCGCCGAGATCTGCGCCCGGATCGGCGACGAGCCTCGGGCCCGCACGCTCTTCGCGCTGCTCGAGCCCCGTGCCGAGCAGTGCGTCATCGTCGCCAACGGCCATTACTGCCACGGCCCGGTGGCGCTCTACCTCGGCATGCTCGCCTGTACCTTCGGAGAGTACGAGCACGCCGGTGAGCTCCTCGACCTCTCCCTCGTCCGCAGCGAGGCGCTCGCCTCTCCGGTCTGGCGTGCCCACACGCTCGCCGCACGCGCCCGGATGCTGCTCGCTCGGGGCGCGCGTGTCGATCGCGTGCAGGCGAAGGCCGCAGGCGGCGAGGCACACGCCATCGCGCAGCGGCTCGGCATGGAGCGCCTGTGCCGCGCGCTCGACGCCCTCGGCACGTCTGCGGCTGCGCAGCGGGCGACCGGGCGATGATCCGGTAGCAGTCGGCCCGGAGAACGGCCCGACGCGGCTGCGGCCTCTCGTGTCCGCTCCC
>JADLHG010000021.1 GCA_020848905.1 Deltaproteobacteria bacterium | reverse complement strand
CCAAGGCCGTCGTTGACACGCACGGAGGGGCGTGGCACTACGCGACGCCTCAATCGGGTGCATAGCTCAGTGGTAGAGCACTCCCTTCACACGGGAGGGGTCCAAGGTTCGAATCCTTGTGCGCCCACAGGTAGTTAGCGAATCCGAAGGCGCTACGGAAGAGGCGCCAGAGTCACCGCGGGAATCACAGTCCTGCAAGTGTGACCCCGTGCGACTCACCGCAGGCCCGGAAGCCGCGCGGAGGCCTTCTCTGCCCGCGTCTCGTGGGACGCGACCAACTCAGAGAGGGCTTCGGGACGGAAGGGGGTGCGCCGGCCGAGCCTCACCGCGGCGAGTTCGCCCTGGCGCACGAGCTGATGGAGCTTCGAGCGGGAGATCCTCAGCACCTCGAGGGCCTCGTCGACGGTGAGCAGCTTCGGCGTGCCGGCGCTCACTGGCAACCCCGAGGCTGGACGTGCTCGAGCAAGCCCACCGCGCGCGGCTGCGTCTCGCCGCGGGCATAGGCCCGAAGCTGCTCCGGCACGAAGCGGAGCAGCCCGCCCAGGCGGCGGTGGGGGAGATCGCCCGACTCCACGTGGAGGTAGACCCAGCTCCGCGACACCTTGAGGTAGCCGGCAACCTCGTTGGCCGTCCAGAGCGCCTCGTCCGTCACGGCAGCGCCCCCAGCCCGGCGGCCGCGCGCTTCAGCACGCGCGCCCGCTCACGCGCGCCCGCGGCGGCCGGGAAGCGCCAGCGGCGCGCCATCGGCAGACCCAGCTGGTCCTCGCGGTACCGCCTCACCTCGGAGTCGGTGACCCTGAGCCGGCCGTCGAGGGACGACGCGCGCACGGAGCCCCTCCGCAACAGCAGGCCCAGCTCGGCCACCGTGATGCCCATCTTCCGCGCCGCCACGCTGGGCGGGAACGACGTGGGCGTGAGCTTCAGGCCCGCTTCCCGCATGCCCTTGGCGATTGCGCGGCGGATGGCGCGCTGCTCCCGCTGCGCCTGAGCCTCCTCGCGGTTCGTGTAGCCGCAGCGCGGGCAACTGCCTTCAAACGACCGGACCTCTTTCGTCCCTTTCATCGGCTCTCCTTGTGGTGGGTTCTGCAATCGGAAACATAGTCACAGAGCGACTATCAATGTCAAGCCTCGGCGTGATTGCGCGAGCGCGTACAGGAGTGCTATCAGTGGCTTCATGGCCCCAGTCATCACGCCCAAGGAAGAGGTCGACCTGAAGACGACGTCCGTCCGCCTGGCCGCGGCGATGGTGGAGGAGCTGGACCAGGTGGCCCGCGACGCCGGCCAGAGCCGGAACGAGGTCATCGTCCAGCTGCTGCGCTACGCGCTGGACGCGCACCACGCCGAGACGAAGAAGAAGCGCTGAGGGCCGCGCGCTCGGCCTCGTCGAGCTCGGCCATCGCCACCCGGAGCCGCTCCCGCGCCCACTCGCTGCCGTCGTACGCCCGCGCGTGCCGGTACTGCCTCCACGCCCACCACAGCCGCCGCTCCAGAGTCCGAGACATGCCCGCCACCAGGTGCAGGCGCCCGGCCCGGTGCCGACGTCGGCACACCGCGCGGTTGCGGACGCGGCCACCCCTGCGCGCGTGGACTCCAGTCCGGCTCTCAGCGGGCGAGAAAGCCGGTCTGACATCCGATGTCAGCCGGGCGTGGTAGCGATCTGCCCTGCAGCACCCCACCCGTAGTCCAGGAGCAGCCCATGACCGATCACCACTCCAGCGCCCGCTATGCGTTCGACCAGTACGCGAAGGCGTCCGCCGAGGTGTCCACCCTCCGCCAGATGTTCGACGTGAGCGACACCTCTCTCGAAGCCCAGACCGCCCGCGAGGTGTCCGCGGATCTCCTCTCGGCGGCCCGCAAGGCACTGAACGACCAGATGATGAAGCTCGGCTACCCGACTCGAGAGCCGGGCAAGGAGCACAGGACGTGGCTCTACGAGGCGCTCGACCACCATGGGCCGGAGGCACTCGAAGCGCGGCTGAGGAAGCTCGCTGTCGACCAGCGCTGCCGGCTCAGCTTCAAGACCGAGTCGCGGGGCACCTTTACCGCGAGCCCCTGATGATGAGGCGGGCGTCCGGGAGCGGAGTAGCCCGCATGGACGAGACTCCCGGACGCCCTTCCGACGCGAACCCTTTGGCGCGTCGTCCTCCTGTTCTTCACCGGTGCCGCCAAACTGGGCAGTTGGCCGCACCTCCGTCGGCGGAGCTCATGCACAACAGCGTCGAGGTGTTGGTGTCTGGGACGAAGGTCCGCAACGTCCCGGCGCCGAGCCGCACGCCGTGGTTGATGTCCGTGGCCGTCGCGCTGCATCCGCCGTCCGTCGAGGCCTCGCAGAGAAAGACGTCAGCGTCGCAGCGCAGGCTGAGGACGTCGCCCTCCGTCACCGGCATGCACGTGGGCCCGGCGCCGAAGAGGCCCGAGGCCCCGCCATCGGCCAACGCGTAGCGCTGGCGCACGCCGTTCAACTTCAACTCGAGCGAGAAGGGCCCGGGCGGCCTGAGCCTCGAAGGCGGCCCGCCAGCGCTGGACCACCCCGAGCCGGCGCGCCTCCGGCAGCTGCGCATTCCGAAAGGCCGCTTGGTACTCGGCGTTGGCGAGCTCGAAGGCCGCCTCCGCCTCGAGCAGCGCGTCGCGAGCAGCTCGCTGGGCGTCGGAGAGGTGCTCGCGCGCGATGAGGACGGAGTCCACGTCAGGCCTCCGAGATGGCGGCCGCTGCCTCCGCGGCGTTGGAGTGGACCGGCTTCGGCGCGCGCTCCTTCTCGCGGTGGAACCAGGTCACATCCTGCAGGAGGTCCGAGGCCTCCGGGTTGCGGTGGCTGACCGCCGTGCGGAAGTGCGCGCCGGCGAGGCCTTCGCTCCGGGCCGCGCGAATCGCCTCCTGGTGCGCCCGAAGCCGCTCGCGCGCCGTCTTGTCGGACTCCACGATGAAGGCCTCGATGGCGGCCCCTTCGGCGCGGAGCTCGTCCTCGCGCACCTCCCGGCGCACTTCGAGCAGCTCGGCCTCGGCCTCGGCGACCTCGGCGTGGAGTCCTTCGAGCGCCTGGATGTGGCTGTCGGCGACGTCACGCTGGCGGGCCAGCAGGCGCTTCGTCTTCGCCTCTTCGGCGAGCGTGGCCGGCGTGGGCTCCGCCAGCGCCTCGAGCTCGGCCAGCTTCTTCGCGGTGGCGTCGCGCGCCGTGGTGGCCTTCTCGAGCTCTGCCTCGGCCTTCTTCGCCTGCGCCTGGGCCTTCTCCAGCAGCGCGCGAGCCTCGGCGACGACAGAAGGCTCGGCGGGGGCCGGAGCCGGAGGCGCGTCGGCGGGGACGGACTTCGACTTCAACAGGTTGAGCGGGTTCATGCGGGTGTACTCCGTTTGGGTGATGCGGGTGGGGTGCTGCGACAACTTCAGCGGGCGTAGGACTGCGCGGCCTCGGCCCGGAGGAACTTCTCGAAGCGAGGCTCCCTGCGCAGGCGCGCGGTGGCGGCCTCGAGCTTGACGCCCTCGCCGAGCAGCTTGTCGAGCTCCGCCTCGTACTCGCGCAGGGTGGCCAAGGCGCCGCCGCCGACGCGAGCCTCGAGTGCGTCGATGCGGAGCGCGAGGCTGGCTCGAGCGGCGTTGAGCGCCTCGAGCTTCCGGGCGACGTCGTGGATGGTGGGCCTCATGGGTGCTGCTCCTTGCGTGCTGCGGGTGGAGGCGGCGAGCCGAGAGAGACGGGACACCATCGGCCGACCGTCGTTGTTGAAGAAGTCGATGCCGCGAAGGGCGCGCATGGCGGGGCTCACTGGCTGGAGATGACGCGAACGAAGAAGGTGGCGCTCGCAGGGTTGACAGCCGTCCCTGGCGTGCAGTGCTTCACCGTCACCGTGTTCGCCGCCGACACGTAGCAGCTGAAGGTGCTGTCGGCCGCTCCGCCCGTCGACGGCGCGCCCACGACACAAGGGTCGCCCGCCTGGGCGCTCTCCACCGTCAGCGTGGCGGTTCCGCCGTCCGCCGTCGTGGTGCTGCAGCCCGTGGTCGCCTCCGTGAAGTCGATGGCGCCGGACGCGCCCAACATGCCGCGCACCTTGTTCGGCGACGTCGCCAGGGCCCCGGTGGGCGTCACCCACATGCCGGAGATGACGTACAGGTAGAGCATGCTGGTGGCCAGCGGCTGCGCCCGGACGACGCCGGCGACGACCAGCAGAGAGAGGGCCGCGAGAAGCAGGGCGCGCTTCACGGCCGCACCTCCGCCGGCCTCACGTGGCGGCGCATGTGGTGCACGGCGTTCTTCACGTCGCCGACGCAGTTGATGAAGGTGCCTTTGGTGGCCGCCGCGCGCTTCAGCCAGGCCTCGGCGAACGCGCTGAACTCCTCGGCGAGCTCCTGCTCCAACGTCCTCGCGTCCTTCGTGTCGTTGCTCATCGTCCGGCTCTCCTCTGGGAAGTGGCCGCGCGGGCCAGGTCAGGGTTCATCTCGATGGCGCGCACCATCGCGTCGGTGCGCGACACGCCCGCCTTCACCAGCTCGTCCGCCTTCGCGCACAGCTGCACGTGGGCGTCCCGCGGGGTGACTGCGCGGAGCGCCACGCCGGCGAGCGGGCGGGCGACCTTCGCGGCCGTGTCGGCCAACCGAGCGTTGATGGTCGCGACCTCACGCCGCGGCGGGGCGAGCTCGAGGTGCGCGAAGGCACGCGCCAGCCCGAGGGCCTCCTCGCGCGACGGCGGCGCCGGCGAGTCGATGATCTGCCGCGCGAGCGCCTGGGCTTCCGCATGCGTCACCGGCGAGCGGAGAGCGCCTGTCGGCGTCCGCGTGTACTCCCGGAGCCGGGCCGCCGCTTCGGCGCGCGTCACGGCGTCACCTCGGACTCGAGGAGTGCGGACGTCGGCACTCCCAGCGCCTTCGCCAGGCGCTGCACGGTGCGGGGGGACGCGAGTCCCTTCGCCGCCGAGCGCGCGGTGCTGTAGCCGATGCGGGCCTTCTGCCCGAGCCGGACCAGGTCGAAGTCCGCCTCGCGGCACAGCCGTCCGAGGTTCTGCGCCAACGTCGGACTCGTGACTCGCGTCTCGCTGGGTCGTCTCACAGCACGCAGCAAGCCCAACGCCGAGGGGCCGGTTCTACACCACAGCGCCACAAAGGCGCCGCGCGAGCGCTGCGGTGGTGTTCAACCGGCCCCGACCGGCGACGCAGCGTCGGGCATGGCTCCGTCGCTCCCCATCCCCAGCATCGCAGCCGTCGACGCAGAGCTCGAGCTGCGCCGCCTCGAGACCTTCATCCCGAAGCTGTCGCCGCGGTACTCGGCGCCGAAGCACCTGGCGCCGCTGCTCGAGCGCATCGAGGCCGCGGTGGAGGGCCAGCCCCAGCGCGTCTGCTGCAGCGCGCCCCCTCGTCACGCCAAGTCCGAGAGCGTCCTCCACGTGCCCGCCTTCGCCCTGCGGAGGAAGCCGGAGCTCGTCTTCGGCTACGCCACCTACGCGGACAGGCTCTCCCGCTCGAAGTCACGCCGGGCCCGGCAGCTGGCCCTCGACGCCGGCGTCAGCGTCTCCGTCGACGCCCTCAACGAGTGGCGCACGCCCGAGGGCGGAGGGCTGCTGGCGACGGGCGTTGGCGGCCCCCTCACAGGGCACGGAATCGACGGCATCCTCTTCGTCGACGACCCCGTGAAGAACCGCGTGGAGGCGGAGTCCGCCGTCTACCGCGAGCGCCTCATGGACTGGTGGCGGGACGTGGCCTCGACGCGCATCGAGCCTGGGGGCTCCGTCTTCGTCTTCGCCACCAGGTGGCACGAGGATGACCTCATCGGCCAGCTGGTGCGCGAGGGCTTCGACTACATCAACCTGCCGGCGTTGGACGCGGAGGGCCGGGCGCTGTGGCCGGAGAGGTGGACGGCCGACGCGCTGCGCACCCGGCGCCGCGAGGTGGGCGAGTACACCTGGGCGTCCCTCTACCAGGGACAGCCGCGGCCAAGGGGAGGGCGCGTCTTCGGCGACGTCGTCCTCTGCACGCCGAAGGCTCTCGAGGAGGCGAAGGCGAAGGGCTGGCGCGAGTCCTTCGGGCTGGATGTGGCCTACACGGCGAGGACGTCCAGCGACTACTCGGTGGCGATCCACCTCGCGCGCGTCGGTGACACCTTCTACGTGCTGAACGTCGTGCGCGTGCAACTGCCCCCGCCGGCCCTCATCGAGAGGTGCCTCACGTTGCGGAAGGCCCACGCGACGGCGCGGTGGCGCTGGTACGCCGCGGGCACCGAGGAAGGCATCGGCGCCTTCCTGCGTGAGAAGCTGCCGCTGCGGCAGCTGCCTCCGAAAGGCGACAAGTTCACCCGCGCGCAGCCAGTGGCGGCCGCCTGGGCTGCGGGGAAGGTGCTGGTGCCGGAGGGTGCGCCGTGGGTGCCTGCCTTCGTGGACGAGCTCGCCGCCTTCACCGGCACCGCTGGCGACGCCCATGACGACCAGGTGGACGCGCTGGCGGCCGCCTTCGACGAGCTGCAAGCGGACGTCGGCAGCTTCACCGCGACGGTGGGCGTGCCCACGCACGTCCCGGAGTTGCGGCGCATCAGGATGTGAGGTGCCGACGTCGGCACTACTCGTCTTCGCTGTAGAGCAGGTCGGCGACCCGGCCGATGAATACCTCTGCACCCGGGGCCCAGTGCATTTCTGCGTGAGTCCTCGAGCGGAGAACTTTCCCAACAGCCAGCGCGTCGGCGTCCGAAGTCACGCGGCGCACCAGGTCCTCGAGCATCGTCGCGAGCAGTGAACGAAAGGCCTTCGCAATGCCGGCAGCCCTCTTGCGATCCTTCGATTGAGCGTCCTTCTCGCGGATCGCATCGAGACGGGCCAACGTCTTCACGAGGACGCGACCAGTGGTGTCCGGCGGAGAGCGGTTGGAGCGCCTCTCCAGGTCCGCAACGAGGCGCCGCACCCTTTCAATCTCCCGGTCGATCTTGCGCTTGGTGGCCATGGGGCCGCCTCGTATCTTGCGCGCCATCACGCATCAACCGTGACCCGCGCGTTGACCTTGGAGCCACTCCGAGTCATCGCCTTCGAGGGGAGGGCACTCCCTCTCACAGGGAGTCGCCGGCCTCATTCCGCCTGTCGGCATTCCGCATGATGCGCAGGAAGCTGTCGCGAGGCACCCGCGTCGACAGCCGCAGCACGTACCGCCAGAGCGACACCACGCGGTGCTCGACGCCCAGCCGGCGCGCCATCTCGGCCTCGCTGAGTCCCTCCGTCTCGTAGCGCAGCACGTCCTGCAGCTTCAGCATGAGGGCCTTCCCCTTCTCGACGCGGGCGGCCAGCGCTTCCTCGCGCCTCTGCGCGTCGACGAAGGCGCTCACCCCTCGCCCCCTCCGCCGTCGACTTCACGCACCAGCGGGGCAGGGAGGGCCGTTGCCGGGGCGACTTCGACGGCCTCGACGTCCTCCACCAGCGCCGGCACCACGCGCGGCCCGCGGACGATGGCGCGAATGGCCTCGAGCTGCTGCGTCGACAGGCCCTTCGGGTCCGCCGGCACCGCCTCCGCGTCCACGACGAGCTCCTCCTTCACCTCCGGCGCCTGGCGGGGCTCTCCCCACCCGTAGGCGAGCAGCAGCTGGATGGCGCGCGTGGCGTCCTGGTTGCGTCCCTCGAGGGCGATGGCTCGAAGCCGCTCGAGCAGCTCCGGCGTCCACTCCCGGATGGGCTCGCGCAGCTCGACGGCGATGCGCGGGCGGCCGCGGGGGTTGCCGGACTGCCCGGGCCGGAAGCGGTTGGGGTAGTCGGTCATGTCGCCGCTCCTGTTCTGTGACTGTTCGTGGCCTCTTGTCGGCCGACAGAAGCCCTCTTGTCGGGCCTTTTGTCGGATGCCTGAAGAGCGCGTAAGTGGCTGTAGTAGTTAGTAAAAAGAGAGAGAGATTCTTCTTGTCGGACGTGTCGGAAATTCTGAGGGACAGACCTTTCAGTCGGTGTGGGCGTGCAGTTGAAGGCTCTCCGGCACCCGACAAACCGACAAAAGGCCGGCTGGCGCGTTTTCCTGTGGCTTCTCAATGGGTTGTAGGCCGCGAGGGCATCCGACAAAAGGCTCACGAGGCCTCCGACAAGAAGAAGCCGTCGGGCAGGGCGCGGTTGTCCTTGCCCCTGCGAGTCGTGCGGATCATCACCCCGTCTTCGGCGAGCTCCTCGAGGAGTGCGCGGGCGTCGTCGGCGGACTCGAAGAGGCCACCATGAGCGCGCTGGAGATCGCGAGGCAGAAAGACTTTGCCGTCGCGGCCGCGCGCCCACTTCAGCACCCGCTCGCGCTTGTACAGGAACGCTCCGCCGTTGAGTCCGGCGACTCGCTGTGCGTGGGGGATGAAGAACTGCTCGACGAGGTGAACGGCGCGCTCCATGTCGTCGCCGTTCACCTCGGCCGCTTCGTGGCGCCAGGCAAGGGCGAGCAGCCCCGCGAGCCTCGGAGCGACACCTCCCTGCGTCTTCGAGAGGAAGCTGCTGAGTGGCTCCAGGTCGCCCCGGTGGCGCGGCTCGATCCGCTGGCGGAAGGCAACGAACACCTCGATGGCGTCGCTGTCGAGCCGGAGGACCCGAGGTGCCGCCCCTTCTTCGGGCTCATGACCGAGCGCCGAGAGCGTCTTGATGTGCCCGGCGTAACGCTCCTCGGCGCCGCGGTTCCCCTCTCGCATGTTCATCTCGCGCCCGCCGGCGGTGCCGCGCGGCCAGACTGGCACCATTCGCTCGAGGAAGCCGCGACCATCGAAGCTGCTCTCGCCGGCGTCCCGCTTGTACGTCTCCGGCTGTGTCAGGAGGGCAAGCACCAGGCCCACACGCTCTCGACGCTGCTGGCCTCGGCTGAGCGTGGCCGAGTCGATACTGCTGCCGTCGTAGCCGGCGAGCACGGAGTCGATGCGGCCCTCGCGCTTGCCGTAGCGCCCGAGGATGTCCTTGATGAAGTCGGCTTCGTCTCGGATGTGCGCGAGAAAGCCGTGATCGACGAGCTCCTTCTCGAGCAGCTCGGTGCCGCTCACGTGTCCGAGGAGGAGCTTGAAGGGCAGGGGGGGACGAGCCTCGTCGGCAGTCCGAAGCGCGGCCACTGCGTCCTCCTCGGACGCCTTCCCGGCTGCGGCGTCTCGCTTCGCTTTGGCGGCCTTCGCGGCGAGCACCTGGAAGCGGCGCCCGGCCTCCTCCAGAGCTGGCGCCTCCTTCCGTTGGCGCTCCTGCTGGTAGTCGTCGAGAGGCCTTCGCATCACGTGAAAGCACGGGCTCTTCGAATCGCCCGAGCCGAGGATGATGGTCGTCCACCAGTGCAGCGGCTGCTCGAAGGCCTGCCAGGCTCGCACGCGATACCGCGCGCCCACGGCCGCAGAGACGACTGCCAGCGAGAGCGCCGCTGGCAGCGCAGGGTCCACCTCGAGCCGGAAGGCGACGGACTCCACATGCTCCTGCAGCCAGGGAGGCAACGTCGCGAGAGGGAAGGGCGGAGCCGCTAACAAGTTCGCCGACGCTTGCCGCGCTGCGGCCACCTTTCGGATTTGCTCGGCGCCGCATCCAGCGGGACAGCGGATCTCCTCTGTGCCGTCGGGGTGTACGGTCAGCACGAGGCGCGCCGGCACAGACTCACCGTGGACGGGACAGCGCGCCTCGAAGGTGTTGGGGCCGGTCGTGATGACGTCCTCGAGGCTGGACCGGATGGCGACCGTCACGTTCCGTCTCCCCAGGGCCAGCCGCGCTGGCCGCACCAGGTTGCCCACCGCTTGATGAGATCGCGAAGCGTCTCGCACGCCTTGATGAAGCGCTCGCGGTCGGGCGCGTTCTCGTACGCCGAGGACTGCGCGCGGTAGAGCTCGGCCTCGGCTGCGTCGAGCAGCGCCTGGACGCGCAGAAGCCGGTGCTGCGTCTCTGTGAGCCCGGAGAAGTGGCCGGGGCAGGTGGGGTCGTTGCAGCTCATCGCCGGCCCTCCCCGATGACGCGCACCACGACGGCGAGGCGCATGGACGAAAGCCGGAGGAACTCGCCGGCCTTCTCCACGTCGCGCACCAGGTCCTCGCGGCCTGCAGCCCTCAGCGCGGCGACCGTCAGCGTGAGCTCGCGCTCGAGCTGGCCCGCGGTGAGGCCTGCGCGCATGGCGGCCGCGGCGGCCTCGGCCTCGTACAGCGACGGCTGCGGCTTCTCTTCGGTGGCGGCGCTCATGGCGTTGCCCCCGGCGCGGTGCGCTCCGCCCTGCGCTTGCGCTCCAGCGCGAGAATCTTCTTCCGCAGCGAGAGCCACGCGCTTGCAGAGGAAGCGAGGCGCGCTCGCACGCGGGGGCTGAGGCCTTCGCCCAGTACGGTGCTCCCGAGGTCGCGGGCGTCTTGCGCCTGCAGCTTCTCGAGCTTCTTGAGGCGGGCCCGGAGCGCCTTGAGCGTCTCCGCGGCTGGTTTGGTGTATTCTGTCGTCAGCACGTTGTTCCCCTCCGCCCTCGACGCGTTGCCGCGCGTCGGGGGCTTCGTTTTCAGGTGGTAGGTGGCTCCGGCGCCGGCTGTGCGGACGTCGGCACAGGGACCGCCAGCGGCTTGAACTCGGTGGCCATCTCCTCGGCCATCCACGCCTCGACTTCGTGGAGCCACCACTTGCGGACGCGGCCACGCCCGCGCGGAGGCGGGAAGCTGCCGTCCTTCACGCGGCGGTTGATGGTGGACTTGCTGTCGCCGGTGAGGCGGCACACCTCGTCGATGCCGATGATGCGGCGGGCGTCAGCGGACATGGCCCGCCTCGCGCGGCCCCGCGATCTTGCGGGCCGACACACCCAGAACTCCGGCGATGGCCTCAAGTGTGCGGTCGGTGGCAACTCCGCGTTCAGCGAGCCGGATGGTCGACAGGCTGAGCTGGGAGCGCAGACTCAAGTCGACCTGGGTGAGCCCGAGACGCTCTCGCTCGAGCCGGATTGGATGCGGATGTGACTTCATAGGGTGGTGCCTCCTGTGTGAGTGGCGCCACCAACATTCGTGGTTGAGTTGTTCGAGGCTCTACACCTGCGGAGAGACTTCATGCGTGACGCCTCCTGTGTGAGTGGCGTCACGCACAATCGGGACCGGGGCGGGGCCGGTTCTACACCTGCAAGTGCGATTTCTTTGGGGCGCCGACGCTCACGAGGAAGGCGTCCCACTTCACCAGCGCCGCGCGGCGTTCCTCGAGGTAGTCGCCGACGTCGTAGGTCTTCTGGATGAGAGGCAGTCGGTGGTTGAGGCAGCGCTCCGCCACGTGGGGCGCCACGCCCAGCTTCCCCAACCAGGTGCGGCACGTGCGCCGGAGATCGTGCGGGCTGGCCTCGTCCAGCTTGGACAACTCGGGGTTGCCGCTCCACATCCGGCCCATCGCCTTGTTCAGCGTCTTATCGGCGATGGTCTCGCCCTTCGCCGGCACACCCGCACGGCGGAGCCGTTGCAGGGGCAGCACGTGCGCCGCGTCGCCTGCGAGCTCGCGCAGCCGGCGGAAGAGAGCAACAGCCGTCGGCGCGAGCGGGATGACGAAGGGCCGCGCGTCCTTCGCCTGGTTGACGGTCAGCTTCTGGTGCTCGACGGGCACCGTCCACAACCCGGCCTCGAGGTCGACGTCGGCCCAGCGCGCCTGGCGGAGCTCTCCGCTGCGAACGCCGGTGAGCAGCAGCAGCTGCAGGGCCACTCGCAGCGCCTCGGCCGGCGGCGAGTACTCCATGGCCTCGCCCGTCTCGCACGCGCGCCAGAAGGCACGGAGTTCCCCCTCCGTCTCCAACGCCCGCCGGCCTGCGGTGTGCTTCTCGACGCCCAGCTCGGCCGCCTCGAGGTCGCGGGCGGGGTTCGTCTCCCGGTAGCCGCGAGCCCTGGCGAACTTGAAGAAGCGCTTCAGCAGTCCCAGCACCTTCGCCGCCTGTACCGCTGCGCCTCGCTCCACGACGAGCTCCACCACCTTCGCGCAGTCGCGCGGCGTCACCGCGACCACGGCCACCTCGCCGAGGACGGGCAGCACGTCGCGCCTGAAGTCGGCCTCGGCGGCTTCGGGCCGCTTCCGCTGCCGGGCGAGCTGCTTCAGGAAGTCGACCGACAGCGCGCGCACGGTGGGCCCGGAGACAGGAGCCACCTCCGGCGCCGGCGTCAGCTCGCTGTCCAGTTGCGCCTTCACGCGCTCGAGCTCGGCGCGGCTGTGCCGGTGGGCCGCCTTCAGCCGGTGGAGCCACTGCCGGGCCTCTGCGACCGTGAGGTGCCCCGGCGTGGGCGTCGGCGCCCAGCGCCCGAGGGTGACGGCGAGTTGCCGCTTCGTCGGCTTGCCGTCGACGATCTCCTCCACGTGGACGTACCAACGGAAGGACTTCACGCCCGCCGGCGCCACCCGGAGCACGAGGCCCGGCGCCCCGCCGTCGCGCACGTAGTAGGCGTCCTCGCGTCGCGGCAGGCGGCCAACGGCAGCGTCCGAGAGGGAGGGGTACTGCTTCCGAGGCGCGCGCGGCAGCGCGAGCGGCACGACGTTGGAGGCGTTCATCACCACGTTGTTCTCCTTCCAGTGACCACAGAGAGCAGAGAGTCAAACTCCCGCGAGTGCGCGCCCCCACGCGCCGCGAACGACCACGACGGGCCAGAACTACCACGCGAGGCTGACACGTGGAGGGCTCGGGACTTCGCGGTGTTCTGAGCGTGATTCGTCATGATTCGACGCGGCGCGCTTTGGCGTTCAGCAGGAAACCGGCTTCACACGGGAGGGGTCCAAGGTTCGAATCCTTGTGCGCCCAAGCAGACGAAAGCCGGGTGTCCCACCGCGGGCCCCGGCTTTTTTCATGCGCCGGCGCTACAGTTCTTTCCATGGCACGGTGGCT
>JADLHG010000020.1 GCA_020848905.1 Deltaproteobacteria bacterium | reverse complement strand
CTCGAGCCGATCGGATGGACATCCCCAGCGGAGTATGAGAAGGCCTACTATCTGAGTCACAGCACCTCCGAGAAGGCCGCGTGACTCACCCAACCGGGTCTCCGGAGAACCCGGGGCGGTTCATAATGCCGTGCGACACCGATCTAGGGTGGAGCGCCCCCTCATATTGCGGCCAGGGCAAGTGCGGCAAGTGTCTGAACTGCGCCGGTGGCAATCCGCCGCCGCCTCCGCCCTCCAGCATGACCCCGCTGATCCACTGCGACAGCTCCTCCTCCGGATCGTGCGTCGACGGTACTTCGGGGACGATCCAGATCAAGCGCAAGGCCGTCGGGAGCACCCAGACGTATTATCTGCAGCACAACGACACGAAGATCGGCAACTGCCCGCTGCTCGCGCTGACGTACACCGACAGCGATAGCCTGACCACCGTGCCACATTACGATTGGCACGTGCTGGAAGTGGGATCTTCCACCTCCCTCGGACCGGCCACGACCGGTCCCGTGCTGCAGGTTTGGCGCTACAAGCTCGTGTGGGCGGTCTACGGCAAGGACGGCCCGTGCAGCGCGACGCCGGTTCTCGGCTGCACCGACACGGCGAGCTGCGCGAAGTACGTCGGGGCGCCCGGAGCGATGGGACCGATCGCGCCACCGCCCGACCGAGAGGTCTTTCTCTACAACAAGCCGTGGTGGGACAACTCCAAGTGGCGCGGAGAGGCATACCTGGTCAATCTGAAGGTCAATTGCGCGGTGCAGAGCACGATCACGACCTACGACCCGACGGCCGGCGCTTCCGCTTCTTCCACCACGCTCGGCCAGGGCATCAGCTTCCAGAGCTACGGTGCGCCCGAGGTGCGCCAGGTGATCAAGAGCGCCAGCTTCTCGACGCCCTAAGGAACCGCGACTACGTCACGAGCTCTCGTGGACCGAGCCAAGCAGGCGGCGGCGAAATACCTGGAGATCGGGTGACGGGGCAGCGTCCATCTCCTCCTTCAGGCGCCGCTGATAGTCGTCGTAGGTCGTCATCGCTTCGCCCGGCCGCCCAAGCTGGGTGAGCAACTCCATCTGTGCCAACACCAGGTCGTCTCTGAACGGTGAGGAACGCAACGCTCGCCGCAGACACGTCAGCGCTTCCTCCTTGCGGCCGGCCTTCGCATAGAGCTGCGTCAGACGCTCGACCACCTTGACATACCACTCTCTGAGGTCCTCCCGTTCCGCCGCGCACCACTCGGCAAATGGGTCGTCCTCGAACAAGTCGCCACGGTAGAGCTCCAGTGCCTCCTCGAGGTCGGCCTCCTGCCCAGGACTGGATCGAAGCCCCCGAGTCGCCAGCTGTCGGAAGCGGGCCACATCGATCTCGACCGGGGCATTCAGGTCGAAATAGTAGAAGTCTCCTCGATTGCGGACATACAGCCACTCGCGCTCCGTCCGGCGAGGCTCAATCACCGACCGCAGATCGTGCACGACCCCGTGTAGCCGATTTGCGCCGGTCTCTGGCGCCACGCCAGGCCACAGTTGCTCGAGCAGCACTTCGCGATGGACAGGTGCGCCCCTCTTCATTGCGAGCAACTTGAGCAACAGCAAAGCCTTGCTGCGCGTGAAGGCATCCGCCGCGATCGGTTGTCCTCGCAGATACACCGCAAACGGTCCGAGGCAACGCAGTTCGAGCTCTGCGCGACTTGCGAGACTGACACCACCGCTGTCGCGCGCCTGATCGGCCCCCAAACCTCCGCGTTGGGATTGAAGTCTGATCGCCGCCTGGTGCGCCATCGTCAGTAGCGGAACGAGCTGCCCGGTCGCGCCCGCCGTTCCTTCTCGCCCGAAGTCGAGAACGACGATGCCGTAGAGGAAGCTACCTGCGACGAGTGGGAGACAGCAGGGACTCGCAGCGCGTCGCGGGAGTCCGCGCCGGCAGGATTCCGGCCATTGGCGACGACCCGGGTTCGCGACGAAGCCGTGCGCTGCCAAGACGGAGGGGCAGGTCGCCCAGGAACCCGCCTCGGCTTGTCCACAGACCAGCGACGCAGGGCCGGTGGACACGACGCGATCTGGACGGCCGGTGCGTGGGTCGATCAACGCCAGCGTGCCGCAGCGGGCTCCTGCGACCTGTCTGAACGACTCGAGGAGCACGCGCAGTGGCTGTCGGCTCGGGTCGTCGAGGTTCCCACAAACCTCGTCTACCGTCTGCCGCAGCGCCGCGAGTCCGGCACGTACCGAGTTGCTAATGGGGATCGCCGCGTGCTCCAGCAAGTCGAGCACGCGGTCGACCGGGAAGTCGCTGCGCCGAGACATCAGATGGATCGAGCCCAGAGGCGCGCGTACATCCGGCAGAGGAGCGGCGACCAATGAGCGGATCCCCGCATCGGTGACAACTCGCCGGACATACCGGGGGTCGTCTGCGAGTCCGCCCTTCGTGCACAAAGGCTTGCCCGTCGCTACGACGATGCCTGGGTAACCGATGCCCATGGTGAAGCGATCTCGGTCGACCATCGCGGCCCCGTCCGGTCCAGCCCACGCGCAGAGAATTGGATCCCGTCCTTCGGCCTCGCACAGGAAGATCTCGCCGTCGTCCGCTCCCGTGGCGCGCAGTAGCACGTCTAGGGCGCTCCTCAGGCTGGGCAGCAGGTCCTCGGGACGAGAAACCGCACCGGCGACTTCACCCACGACGGCAGCGAGGTCAAACCCACCAGAAGCGATTCCCGCCGCCAGAGTGCGCCGAACGACGTCCACGAGCGCATCGTTGTCGAAGGGCTTGGTCAGATAGTCACCAGCACCGAGCTTCATCGCCCCGACGGCCGAATCAACCGTTCCATAAGCTGTGAGCAGGACCACCTTCGTCCGCGGCCAACGTGAGCGGATACTCGTGAGCAGATCCACTCCGCTCATGCCAGGCATTCGAATGTCGCTCAATACGAGGTCATACTCTCGCGCCTCGAGAAAAGTTAGCGCGCGTTTCGCAGAGTATGCGACGTGTACCTCCGCGCTCAGCTCGGCCTCTCCGAGCAGCATAGCGATCCCATTCGCCATGTCGCGGTTGTCATCTACGACCAAGATGCGCGCGCCCGTCATGCGTCACGCTCCGCCACCCGCCCGTCCGCTCGCCGAGGCGCAGGAGCCGGCGAAAGCTCGGCTCCCGTCGTCCGATCCGGAAGCACGATGCGGAAGAGCGATCCGGTACCGACGACGCCTTGGACCTCAATCCGGCCGTCGTGGCTCTTGACGATATTCTCGGCGACGGACAGTCCCAGGCCCGTATCCGTCGCCTTGATGGTGAAGAAGGCCGGGGGGGCCTGCTCGACCTCGCCAGACGTGATAGCCGCGCCTGTGTCGCGCACTTCGATGGTATGCGCTGTCGCTTCCCCGTCCTGCGTTTCGTAGGCGCCGATCGAGATCTCCGCGCGCGCGCTACCAGCCTCGATGACGTTCATTACCAGCTCGAGAACCGCTTGGTGCAACATGCCTGCATCGGCCTCTGCCCAGATTGGCACGTCGCTGGCGTGGCTGCCACTCGAGAGCCGCACGCCAGCATGCGCCGCGAGCGGTCGCACCGAATCGATTGCGTCGCGACAAAGTTGGCGTAGGTCTACTCGGCAGCGTACTGGCTTCGGCGCGCGCGCCAGGTTCAGCAGCGTGCAGACGACCTCACGGCATCCCTCCGCACTTCGGCGAATCGTCTCGACGTGGCGGAAGATGGGGTTCTCCCGTGACAACTTCGCTAACGCGTGCTGGCTGTACAGGGAAACTACTCCGATGAGATTGTTGATCTCGTGGGCAACCGTGGCGGCGAGCTTGCCGACCTCACTCATGCGCTCCTCGTGCATGTGGTGCTTCTCCCTCGCCAAGCGGTCGGTAACGTCGCGGACGACCATCACCAGCCCCAGCGTCTCGCCGGGCGCGCTCTGCACCGGCGAGCGGGTCGCTTCGAACGTGCGACCAGCACGCTCGAAGGTGGCGCAGTCCAAGCGCCCCTCGATCTCGTGAGGGAGCACACCGGCTAGCTGGAGAGCGGCCAGTGCGCCGCGCGTGTCCCAGAGCTCTTGGGCGCGTCGGTTGGTGAAGAGCAGCTCTCCCGTCGGACCCAGGAGGATCACTGCTTCATCCATGCAGTCGATCATCGCCTGCAGCCTGGTGCGTTCTGCCTCGACCTGCGCGCGTGTGTTCGCCAGTTGTTGTCTTTCGGCGGTGAGCTCATCGACGGTGGCCGACAGTAGCCGTTGACCCAGCCGTAGCCTCGCGGTCGAAAAGCGCGTGACCAGCGAGGTCGCGACCAGCGCGAGGATCAGGCCACCCAGGAGCCCGAGAGCCCGTAAGTCCAAGGTGCGGCCGGTGCAGTGCTCTCCGGCCCGCCGCAAACAATGGTGCTCGACGAGCCCAGTGCCCTCCGCCAGAACGGTTGCTGCGACCAAGGCGACGGTGAGGCCCAAGACGCCCGACGCGGCGCGGGCAGAGAGCACGATGTTGGCGTTGACGATGTGAAGCACGAAGAGCGGCAGGAACGGGTTTTCGATCCCTCCTCCGAAGTGCACGAGAATCGCGAGGGCTACGCAGTCGACAGCGATTTGTCCTGCGATGCGCGTGAACCAGGACCCGGTCGGACGCGGTCCCAGAAGGGCCAGCAGCGTGTTATACGCAAGCAGCCCTACTACCGTCGCCCAGAGCTTGGGGGCCGAGCCCATCGGGAGCGTCTGAAGCACGGGCCCGGCAAACACGAGCAGCAGCGCGACGCCGACGGCGGTGACCCAACGGAGTCGAACGAGCCACCAGAACACCGCGTCGCCCCGCTCTGGATCAGAACCCTCCATCGCTGGCCAGCTTTGAAACATCGCCTCACACCTGACCCCAACGTGCCCCTTTGCATAAGCTGCCGAGAATCGCAGGCTAATCGGTCCGTTGTTGAGCTACCCTCTCGACGGATCGGCCACGGCTGTCGAGGAGCCGGCCGTTCGCCGCGCCGCGACGTGCGTGACGACCGTGCATCGGACCCTCCTCGGTGGACGGGGGACGCAGGTCGACCGCCGGAAGAATCGCGAGCAAACGGCCGAGCTCACCCATAGCGGAGGCCGTGGCGTGAGGTTCGCGCTCGAACCGGATGTTCATGCACCCGACCCCGCACACGTCGACCCTGAGCGCAGCCCGCGCACGACGCTGTGGAACCACCCGCCCATTGTAATCGTCCAGGCTCCTAGCGCGACCCAGACCATCGATCGTGCCACGAGCACGAGCGGCGGAAACTCCGCCGCGAGAGACAGTCGGTACGACGCGAGGCTGTACATGCCGAGTGGGAAGACGAGGCTCCAGTACATCGGATGATAGGTGAGTGGCACCTTGTGTACGACATGTTTCCAGATTCCGACGATGACAAAAAGCGGGATCCACCACGTACCCCAGGCCCAGAGCACCAGCGTGGTTCCCTCGACGAACGGCCGGAGGGTGGACAGGAACGGCACGATGGGTGCACACAGAATCAGCGCCGAGCCTGCGTTTGCACTGATCGCCGCGGCGCCCATGACGACCCAGAAGAGCGGCATCGCCTCCTCCGGTCCGACGCGAAGGAAAAAGATGCGGTTGCTGAAAAGGGTGACGAATACGCCGTACAGCGCGACCCCGATGCCCCAGAGCGCGTGCACGGCGACGAAGGTGAGCGCGGCGAAGCTACCGAAACTGGGTGCGAGCAGCGTACCGAGCAGAACGAGCGACTGGGTGCCCACGATGGCGATGAGCCACCCCCCGTGCACGACGCCGGCGCCGCGGCCGTCGTTGGTGAAGATGAGAACCGCGAAGCTGAAGTAAGAGAGCAGGACCCATAGCCCCAGCGCGATGAACCAGAGCGCAGTCGCGATTCCGTAGTAGCCGCGCAGGAGGAGCTGGATGCCGAGCACGTTGGTCCCCGCGACGATCGTGAAGAAGGAGAAGACGAGGCGCGGGTCGAGTAGGTCTCGCCAGAGCAGCGTACGATAACGCAAGGCGCGTGCGGTCGTGGCGACGACGAGCGCGGGGTGCGCGACCAGGTTGACCGCTAGCAGGAGCGCGGAAAGCGTTAGGTGGTCCAGGAAGAAAAATGAGTTCGAGATGATGCCCGTGGCCATGATCAATGCGAAGTGGCCGGGGTAGAGGCCGCTCACCGCGCCGTCGAGCGCTCTCGCGAGGCGGGTCGGGAGCGCAGGCTCTCGGACGCCGCTCTCAGCCACGGGGCACTTTTCCGCTGCTCGCTCCCGCGTCCTTGCAGGCGAGGCCGTCGAGCGCGTCGAGCACGCGGTGGATGCGACAGTCCTTGGATTGCGACTCGACGTGCACAATGGCGACGTCCGCCCTCACGCCGTGTGCGAGACACACAATCTCGCGTTGATCCGTTGTGGCGTCCACAGGCATCCCCTCGAAGCGCCGGGCCAGGTGCGGTGCCGCACGATCCATCATCTGGCGAACGACCCGGTGCATCCACGCGAGACACACGAGGCTCAGCGCACCGAGGAACAGCCAACACGTGATCCAGAGTCCGGTGGCGCCCAGCAGATAGCCAAAGATGACCGGTCCGACGAAGCCGCCGAGCCCTCCGATCATCCCGACGAAGCCGCCGACGAGTCCCACCTCGTTGGGAAAATACTGCGGAATATACCGGAACGTCGCCGCCATGCCGAAGCCCATCAGTAAGCCGACGAGGAGCAGGATCCCGGTGAAGATCCATATGTTGGCCTGGAAGTGGATGTGGGTAATGCCCTTGGCCAGGAGCTGCTTCTTGGTCACGTGGTCTCCCGGGGCGACCACCGGTGTCTGCCAGAAGTTCTGACGGGGCCAGACGAGCACGCCTGCGCGCTCGAGCATCTGCGATGGTTCGGGGTGAATCGAGTACGATACGCTGGATACGACGATTCGCGTCTTGTGCGTCTCCTCGACCTTCCCAGCGGTCTCGGCAAAGACGCCCTGGCCAGGCACGAAGAGATCCAACCGGGGCACCGACAGCAGCGCAAAGCCGACCACGCAGCCGGTGAGCACGTAGTACATGATGCGGCGCGCGCCGAGGCGATCGGAGAGCCAGCCGCCCGCCGCGCGCGTCAGGTTGGACGGAAAGGAGAAGACGGCGGCGAGCAGGCCAGCCGTCGCCAGCGGTAGCGCGTACAGGTTGAGATAGTACGCAATGAGCCACTGCGACAGCGCGACGAATCCTCCGAACACAAGGAAGTAGTAGAGACCGAAACGCCATACGCGAACGACGCGCAGCGGCGCAAGGGCCTGGCGCATCGTGCGTGGCTGCCCTACGGCCGGCAGGCGTGTTTCGGTGAAGAGCCAGAATATCACCGCGGTCACGGCGAGCGCCGCAGCGTAGAGGCGCGGCATGATGCGCCACGCTTCCGCGTTCGCCCCGTTGTGCGTCAGCCACATCAGGAGTGAGGGCGCGACGAGGTTGGTCACGGCCGCGCCCGCGTTCCCGGCCCCGAAGATTCCGAGCGCCGTTCCCTGCTTCTCCTTGGGAAACCATAGCGAGGTGTAGGCAACGCCAACCGAGAAGGAGGTGCCGGCGAGACCGAAACACAACCCGCCGACAAGGAACCCCCAAAACCCAGAGGCGAAGCTGGTCAGAAACGCGCCGACCGCGGAGGTCAGCATCACGACGACGAAGACGATGCGGCCACCATAGCGATCAGCGAGCATCCCCACGGGGAGTCGGAGGATGGCGCCGGTCAGCACCGGCGCGCCGATCAGCCATCCCATCTCGGAACGGCCGAAGGTGAATACGTGCTGGTCAACGAGGAACGTGACGAGCACCCCGCCCATCATCCATACGGCAAAGCACACCGCAAACGAGAACGTATTGATCGCAAGGATCCGGTGCGCTTTCGAGCGGTCCGTCATCGTGCGATTCTGTCGCCCTGCCCCGGCAGGATTTGGTCGAGCTCATCGGTGGACAGCAGCCGCTGCGCCGCCGCGAACACGACGTTGTCCTCGCGAAACATGTGCAGCTTCAGCGCATCCACCAGACACTTCGCGTGCCTCAGCGCGGCGTCGCGAACTACCAGCGCCGAGCTTGCGTCGGGCAAATGCGGTGCGATCTTGAGAAAGTTCGTGATGACCGCCGAGAGCCGGATGACCTGCAGATGGTCGTCCTTCATGATGTCTACGGCGGTCGTGGCGACGGGCCCCTTGCCGTGTTCGCCTTCCTCGAGCAGCCGGGCGTTGAGCAAGGGGAAGAGGCTCTCCTCCTCCTGCCGGCTATGCGGGACGAAAGTGCGTTCGAGTCCGTCGAGAAAGCCGAGCAATTCGCCGTGCACGTGCTTGGTGAAGCCGGCTTTCGGAACGGACTGGAGGACCGCTTCGAACGCTGTGAGCTCCGTGGACAGCAGGGAGTGCTCCTCGCACAACTGCTGGAGAAACGGATGCATGTCCAAGACAGAGACGCGCTCGAGGCCCGGCGGAGAAAAGGCCTCCGGTGGATCCATCGGGGACAACCCACCGCTGCCCATCCCCACCTGGGGTTGCCTAGTCAGCGGGTCCTCGTGATCCACGGCGCCCATCTCCGCGCTCCTTGCGTCAGTTGTTCTTGGGCCGCGTCCTGGTCCACGGGGTGGCGGGATCGCGTATCGCCTTGCGGTCCCAGTTCCACATCACGCGCTGATACGGACGCCCGAGGTAGTGAAGAGGTGCGACCAAGATGTGAACCAATCGAGTGAACGGAAAGATCGCCACGATCGTCCACGCGCCGACGATGTGAAGCTTGATCACCAGAGGCATGGCGCTCACTGCCACGATGTTCGGGTCAAACGCGAACAGCGACCTCAGGTAGGGCGTGAGATCTGCGGCGAACCAGGACGAGCCCCAGCGGTAGCCAATGGCGATCCACAGGCCGAGCACGACCTGAGCGAGCAGGAGCAGCTCGAGGGCGACGTCCATCCGGGTCGTCACCATCCGCACGCGCCGGTTGGTCAGCCTTCTGACCAAGAGGCCAAGCAGGCCGGCGAGAATGCACAGGCCGAAGGTGAACGCGGTGACGTGCAGCACGATCAGGCGGAGCGGGTTGCTGTTCCATAACAAGATCCCGCGCGGAATGAGGAACGCTGTCAGATGCCCGAAAAAGACCACGAGTATCCCGACGTGGAAGGGCATCGTCCCCCAGAACAGCGCCTTCGTCTCGAGGAACTGAGACGAGAGGGAAGAGACCTTGAATCCCTTGTTGCGGTAGCGCTGTATGGTGCCGACGAAGAAGAGGAGCAGCGCCGCATAAGGAAGTCCCACAAACAGGAAGACGTTCGGTAGATTCATGGCGTACCTCCTGGGGCGCTGGTGCAGCCGTCACAGTCCTCGATCCCGAGCTCGGTGCTGACGGCCTTGGCGAAGCTCGACTCCTGCTCGCGTGGCAAGGTGGTCTTGAGCGAGAAGTCTTGGCGGAGTACTTCGAAGATCGCCTCGAGAAGGTGACGATAGGCGACGCGCGTCTCCCCCGCTGCGGCCTCGATGAGGGTCTTGTGGTGTTTCTTGTAGAGCGCCTCCTTCTTCGCGAGCCGCGTTGGATCGAACTCGCGGATCATCTCCTCCAGGGCAGGCCCGAGCAGCACGCGAACGAGTTCCTCCCGCAGGGACGCGTCGATCAGCTTCGGAAGAAGGCGAAGCACGTTGGTCAGGTGGTCGGCGAGCTCCGTGCCGCAGTCGTTCCCCACCCGCGTGTGCTCGCTGCTCAGGTTGGCGAGCAGCGCTCCCCGCTTGTAGTCTTCGCCGAACAGCGTGTAGCCGATGTCGAGGGACGTGATGGGCTGTACGTCGAAGGTCCTCGTGTGCAGCTCCCGGAGGGCCAAAAGGTCGTCGGCGGGCAAGAGTTGCAGGAAGTGCTCGAGCTTCTGCGCTGCCCGCGGGTAGGACTCCGAGAGCGCGACAACCGCGTGCGCCACTTCCGCTCGGAGCTCGGGCCCAGGGTATGCGACCAGCCTCGACAACAGGTCGTAATGCGTCGTAGACATGTCACATCCCTCGCTCCGGCTTCTCGCGAAATCCGAAGCCGGTGGAGCCCTTCACGTCGCCAGTGAACTCCAGCATCTCCATCGCTTGCTCGCGGTGCGCCGGCGGGATGACGAAGCGATCGTTGAACTTCGCGAGCGCCGTGAGATAGAAGATGCCTTCGGCCGAGTCCGGGGTGAGCCCCGTCTCCTTGAGCGCCTTCTTCGCCTTCTCCTCGGACAGATCACCCACGGTCTTCCACCTGCGATACATTCGAACGGCCATCAGCTTCTTGAGACGAAGCGCGATCGCCGCCGTATCCCCCGCGCTGAACAGGCTCGCGAGGTACTTCAGCGGGAAGCGCGCCTGCTCGATCGTCCCCCAGAGCTCCTCGGTGCTGGTGTCGTAGAGCCAATTGTCCGTCCAGGTCTTTGCGATGGCGTTCAGCTTCTCCTTCTGAGCGCCGTCCGACTGGGATACGGACGCCATCACGGGCAGGAGCGGCGGCACGTAGAAGAGCATCGGCAGCGTCCTGAACTCCGGATGGAGAGGAAGCGCCATGCCCCACTGCTTGACGAACTTGTAGGTCGGCGAGTCCTGAGCCGACTTGATCGTGGAGTCTGGGATGCCGTTGGCCTTCGCCGCAGCGATCACGGCATCGTCGAATGGATCCATCAGAATATCGAGCTGGCGAGCGACGAGATCCTTCTCATCTGCCGACGCCGCGGCCTCGATGCGATCCGCGTCGTAGAGCATGACCCCGATGTAGCGGATGCGGCCCACACAGGAGTGCATACAAGCGGGCGCGTAGCCTGCCTCCATCCGTGGGAAGCACAGAATGCATTTCTCGGATTTTCCAGTGTGCCAGTTATAGTACGACTTCTTGTAGGGGCAGGCCGTCACGCACATTCGCCAGGCGCGGCACACCTTCTGGTTGATGAGGACGATTCCGTCTTCGCCGCGCTTGTAGATGGCGCCCGACGGGCAGGACGCGACACAGCCTGGATTCAGGCAATGGTTGCAGATCCGGGGCAGGTAGAAGAACGCCATGCGCTCGAGCTGGAACATCGCCTCGCGCTCGGCAGGCGTGAGCTTCTCCAGGTTAGGATCATTGCGGGCGTAGTCGGGCGTGCCGCTGAGATCGTCGTCCCAGTTCGGTCCCATCTTGACGTCCATCGGCTCGCCGGTGATGAGCGAGACGGGCCGCGCCGTCGGTTGGTCATCTCCCGGAGGCGCCTCGATCAGGTTCAGGTAGTCGTAGGTGAACGGCTCATAGTAGTCCTCGACGGACGGCAGGTGGGGATTGTGGAAGATGTTGAGAAGCCCCTTCCGCTTTCCCGCACCCTTGAGGTGAATGCGACCGGCGGCGTCCCGACCCCAACCTCCCTTGTAGATTTCCTGATTCTCCCACTTGCTCGGGTAGCCGGTGCCGGGCTTCGTCTCGACGTTGTTCCACCACTGGTACTCGGCGCCTTTTCGATCGGTCCAGATGTTCTTGCAGGCGACTGAACAGGTGTGGCAGCCGATGCACTTGTCCAGATGAAAGACCATGGAGACTTGGGCTCTGATATCCATCTCTGTGTCCCTTCTCAGAAGACGACCGTGGTCATTCTCTTGACGATGACGTGCGTGTCCCGCTGCGGTGCTATGGGGCCCCAGTAGTTGAAGTGGTAGCTGAACTGCCCGTAGCCGCCGCTCAAGTAGTTCGGCTTCAAGTGAATGCGCGTGAAGCTGTTGTGGCCGCCGGCCCTCCGGTTGCCACGCACCTGGGACTTCGGAATGCCGACCGTGCGCTCGGGGACGTGATAGACGATGCAGACCCCTTTCGGGATGCGCGAACTCACGCAGGCGCGCGTGCAGTACACGCCGTGATCGTTGTAGACCTCGACCCAGTCGTTGTCCTGAATCCCGAGCGCGGCCGCGTCAGCTTCGCTCATCCAGCACGGCTCGCAGCCCCGCGACAGGGTGAGCATGCGGTGGTTCTCCATGTAGGTCGAATGGATGTGCCACTTGCCGTGGGGCGTGAGGCAGTTGAGGGCGAGCGCCTCGCCGCCCTTGAGCGTCTCCTTCAGATCACCGTACGCGGCCGGCCTCGGTGACGGCTTGTAGGTGGGCAGGTTCTCCCCGTACGCGAGATACAGGTCGTGATCGAGGTAGAAGTGCTGCCGCCCCGTGAGAGTTCGCCAGGGCACACGCCTGTCGTGATTGTAGGTGTAGGCGCAATACGCTCTGCCGTCGTTCATCAAGCCCGACCACAGCGGAGACGTGTTGTAGCGCCGCGGCTGCGCTTGCAGGTCCTCATAGCGAATGAGCACGTCTTCGCTTCCCGCACCGAGGTCGGCGAGCTTCAGCCCCGTCTTCCTCTCCATGTTCCGGTAAGCTTTCATGTTGAGCTTGCCGTTCGTGAGCGTCGAGAGGTGCAAGAGAACGTTGGCGGCCAAGTTGTCTTCGCGCAGCGACGGATAGACCTTGCCGGCAATCACCTCGGTCGGAAAGTGATTGGAGGCGAGAAGTTGATCGTATTCCTCCTCGCAGTGGTAATGATTGCCGTGGGCGCCGAGCCCCTTCGATCGGATTAGGTCGCCGAGCGCAATATACTTCTCGTAGAGCTGGGTATAGTCGCGCTCGACGATGCCCATCTTGTGCATCGTCTTGCCCGGAATCGCTTCGCACTCACCGCGATACCAATCCTTCAGCGATGGCTGGGTGACCTCGTCCGGTGTGTCGTGAGACAGCGGCGTCGCTACGATGTCCTTGTGGGTTCCGGAAAAGTGCTTCTTGGCGCAGTCGGCGGTCGCCTTGGCGAGCGCCTTGAAGATGTCCCAGTCGGACTTCGATTCCCACACCGGCGCGACCGCCTGCGAGAGCGGATGGATGAAGGAATGAAGGTCGGTGCTGTTGAGATCAGCCTTCTCGTACCAGGACGCAGCCGGAAGCACGATGTCCGAGTAGAGGGCCGACGAATCCATGCGGAAGTTGAGGTCGACGACGAGATCCATCTTTCCCGTCGGTGCCACGTCATGCCATTTCACCTCCGTCGGATGTTCGTCGGAGTCCTTGCCGATCGCGTTGGAGTGCGTACCGAGGTAGTGCTTCAGCGCGTACTCATGCCCCTTCATGCTCCCCATGATCGCGTTGCCACGCCAAATATACCAAAGGCGGGGGAAGTTCTTCTCCGCGTCCGGGTCGGCGACCGAGTACTGCAGCGTCTTGCTCTTGAGCTTGTCGAGCGTGTATTTGAGGATCTCGTCGTCGGTCTTGGCGCCGTTCGCGGTGGCCTCGCGGGAAAGGGCGAGCGGGTTCTGCTCGAACTGCGGGTAGAACGGCATCCATCCGTTGCGCACCGACTGGAAGATCGTGTCCGCCGTATGTTGCGCGGTCATCTCGTTCTTCGGCACCGCGTTGTAACGAGAGAACTGTCCGTCGTAACGGTACTGGCAGGTGTTGATGTAGTGCCAGAGCGGGGCTTGCTGAAGCCGGCTCGGACCCTGCCAGTCCTTCGCGAAGGCGATGGCGGACCAGGAGTCGACTGGAGCGAGCTTTTCCTGGCCAACGTAGTGATTGAGACCGCCGCCGTTCTTGCCGACGCATCCTGAGAGCATCAGGGCCATGGCGCCGGCGCGATACATCAAGTTCGCGTGGTACCAGTGGTTGATACCCGCGCCGACGATGATCATGCACTTGCCCTCGGTCGCCGCGGCGGTGTTCGCCCACTCGCGCGCAAACTGGAGCACGGTCTTCGAATCGATCCCGGTGAGGATCTCCTGCCATGCGGGCGTATAGGCGGCGTCCGGGTCGGTGTAGTTCTTGGGGTAGTCCCCGGCCAGGCCGCGACCGACGCCGTACTGCGCCATGATCAGGTCGTAGACGGTCGTTACCGGTACCTTGCCTTCGGTGGTTTCGATGTACCGCACGGGCACATTGCGGACCACGGTCCTGTCGAGGCCGAAGTCCGTGAACTCCGTCGGAAGCGTGTCATCGCGGTCGCCAAGCAGGGTCAGCCTCGGATCGTAAGGCTTGTTGTCGATCGCATTCTCGTGCAGGGTGTTCCAGTTTCCCTGGGTCTTGTCCCAGCGGTGGCCCACGCTGCCCTTCGGGACCACGAGCTCGTTGCTCGTCTGGTCGATATTGAGAAACTTCCAGTCGCCGTGCTCGATGTCCCGCCACTTCGCGATCTCGTTGGCGCGAACGAGGCGGCCGGGACGGTAGTGATTTCCCACCTTCGCGAGCTTCACGAGATACGGGCTGTCGGTGTGCTTCTTGACGTAGTCCAGGAAATACGGAGTGGCCTTCTCGTGGTGGAATTCCTTTAGGATCACGTGCGAGACGGCCATCCAGAAGGCACCGTCACTACCGGCGTGCAGCGGCACCCACTGGTCCGCGTATTTGCAGACTTGGCTGAAGTCCGGGGCAAAGACCACGGCCTTCGTGCCGTTGTGCCGAGCCTCCGCGAAGAAGTGACAATCGGGCGTTCGCGTCATGTTCAGACACGCGCCCATGTCGGCGATCATCTTCGCGTTGTACCAATCGGCGCTCTCGCAGACGTCGGTCTGCTCGCCCCAGATCTCCGGAAACGCCGTGGGTAGATCGCAGTACCAGTCGTAGAAGCTCAGGTTCACGCCGCCAAATAGCTGCAGGAAGCGCGCGCCCGCGGCATAGCTCAGCATCGACATCGCCGGGATGGGCGAGAAGCCGAACACGCGATCCGGGCCATACTCCTTGGCGGTGTGAATGTTCGCAGCCGCCATCAACTCCAGCACGGTGTCCCACGAGGCGCGGCGGAAGCCGCCCTTGCCGCGCGCCTGCTGGTAGGCCGCACGCTTCTGGGGGTCCTTCTGCAGGTTCGCCCAGGCGAGGACCGCGTCACCCTTCGCTGCGGCCTTCTCTTTTTCGAAGGCGTCGAGCAGCGCGCCGCGGATCAGCGGATACTTGATGCGTAGCGGGCTATACAGGTACCAGGAGTACGAAATCCCGCGCTGGCATCCACGCGGCTCGTACGGCGGCAGCGAATCCTCGAGCAGAGGGTAGTCGAGTTGCTGCGTTTCCCAGACGACGATGCCATCCTTGACGTGAATCTGCCAGGAGCAGCCCCCCGTGCAGTTGACGCCGTGGGTGCTCCGGACGATGCGATCGTGCTGAAAGCGATTGCGGTAGAACTCTTCCCACCGCCGCGTCTCGGGCGAGATGATGTCCTGGATCCAGCTCATGTCTCTACCTCTCCGGTCTTTCGCGGACCAACGACGTTGCACGATTCACGGCACGGCCCTCGATCATTGCGTCTTCACCTGACGCTCGAAGATTGCGTGATTCACCGGGCGTCTCTTCCTGCGGCGTCCGAAGGCCCAAAACATGCCCATAAGCACCAGGAAGCCCGCCGCGCCGCTGTAGACGAGCTTGAATCCGTAGTCGCGCGGCTGCTGAAATGCCTGCTGTCGGTCGGCGTCCTGAAGGAAGCTCACGAGAGCGAAGACCTCGTCGTCGGTGAGCGGCCGCTCCCGGAAGGCCTCCTCCATCACGGGAAACGGCGGCCGGCCCAGGATCGCGTGAATGCCGGGTGCCCCCATGCGCCCGAAGACCGTGGTGAGCTCTGCAGCCAGCACGCCACCCCCGATCACCGCGTCGTTCTTGACGTGGTGACAGGAGTTACAAGCGGGGCCGCCATTGGTGAAGCGACGGTTGCCCTGAAAGAGCTCTCGTCCTTCTTGGATCGCCTCGGGCGTGGCGGGCCGCTCGCGAGGCTGCGCGCCGGACGGTCCGCCGCCGGTCTTCACATACGCTAGGATCTCCGCCACCTCGTCCGGGGATACCGGAGGGTCGGGCATCACCATGCCAAACTGCTTCTGGAGTTGGACGGCGGTGGCGTCGCCGCTGCTGATCATCTTCTGCGGGGATCGCACGAACCTGTTCACCCACTCCTCGGTGCGCCGCCCGAAGACCCCCTGAAGGTCGGGGCCGACTTTGCGTCCTCCCCCGATCGTGTGGCAGGCACCGCAAATACGACTGAACTTCGCCGCGCCGGCGCTCGGTTGCGCGACCGCCACCGTCGGGGTCCAGACTAGGAAAAGAAGCGTTGGGGCGAGGGTCAGAGACGCGTGGCGAACAGACGACTGCGCAGTCATGGTCATCGGGGCCTCCGGTTCCTCGCTCGCGGCGCTCGGCGCGGCGTCCCGGCACATCTAGCAGCGGCGACTTACACGGGGCTTACAGCGCGGCGGAAGACGTCGCACGGGACCTCGCGGTCAGCCGCCATATCAGTCTGCGGGGAGACGAATTCCTTCCGATGCGGACCTCTCGACGAGGTCGAAGCGGCGGACCAGACTCGCGGCAGGTCGAGCACCCGCCCCCGCGTCCTTTTCCCAGCCGCGGACGGGTTCCCAGCGGCCACCCGAGACGGCGTGCCTGATGGCGTCAGACGCGTACCAGATCGTGCCGATGCCGCCGAACATCTTCAGCAGCGGGCCCCAGCCCAGCTCGGGGTTCGCGTTCTGGCCGCCCCCGAGAGGGCGGGCACGTGGTGCCCCGTGAGCCCGTACAGGCCGCCAGCAAAGAGCATGTCCGAACGCCGGAGGGAAGCTGGCCGGGGAGCCACCGCGCGAAGAGGGGCTCCTTGGGGGATGGACCTTGGAGCGGCGGGTCCTGAAGCCCGTGGCGCGCATCGCCACCTTCCTCGGGGGCGCCTGTGCGGGTCTACCTCTCTACCGCGGCTGGAGCCGCGCGGGCTCCTCCAGGATGCTGAGAATTGCGGGCGCCACGTAGACCCGATCTCGCTTCGCCTCCGAGGTCCTGGAGAGGATCGACAGTACCTCGAGCCGGTCCACTGCCCTCTGGGCCGTGGTGAAGGCGACGCCCAGCCGTGCGGCTACCCGCTTCACGGTACAGTAGGGATTCGCGGCGAGCAGGTCGACGAGCTGGGTTGAGGCCCTCGAGGCCGCGCCGGCGACCGCCCTGCGCCATTCCGAGAGGAGATCGTTGATCTGCCTGGAGCGGTCGAGGGCGTCCTCCGCCTGACGGGCCACTCCGTTCAGGAAGTATTCGAGCCAGGGTTGCCATTCCCCTCGGTTGCTCACGCCGCGCAGATAGCCGTAATAGTCTTGGCGGGTCGCCTCGAAGAAGGCGCTCAGGTACAGGAGCGGCGCCGGCAGAACCTCGCGCTCGACGAGAAAGAGGGTGATCAGCAGACGCCCCACACGCCCATTGCCGTCGAGGAAGGGATGAATGGCCTCGAACTGATAGTGGGCTAGCCCAATCTGCGCCAGCGGGGGCATGGTCCGCTCGTGGAGGAACTTCTCCAGCGCCCCGAGGCAGGCCTTCATCTCGGGGACCGGCGGCGGGACATAGGAGGCGTTGGAAAGCGTACAGCCCGGCGGACCGATCCAGTTCTGGATGCGACGGAACTCACCCGGCCTGGACGGGTTCCCACGGACGCCTTCCATGAGGCGTCCGTGGACCTCTCGAATGAGTCTCAGGGACAGCGGCAGCACCTTCAACCGCTCCAACCCGTGTTCGAGGGCAACGACGTAATTTGCTACCTCGCGCAGGTCAGCCGGGCTCCGCTCGACGCCGGCCCCAGCCTCGGCGGCCAGCAACTCACCGAGAGTAGCCTGGGTCCCCTCGATCCTGCTGGAGAGCACCGCTTCGCGGCGAAGGAAGGGGCGAATCAGCAGATGCGGGTTGGGGAGGCGCCCTCCCTCTCCGGCGAGCCTCCCTACCGCTCGGTCGGCATCAGACAGCGCTCGCACGAGCCCTGCCGTCCACGTGAATGCGGGCGGTAACGGGTCGGGGACGAAGGCCCAGAAGCCCTCGCCCCTAAGCTTCCTCCCCGAAGCCCGCGTCTTGGCCATGGCGTCGTCCTCGTTTGCGGCGGCGAAAACAAGCCTCGGCTCTATTATCGTCTGAAGACAATAACGAAAACAACCCCATTGGCCCTCTCCGCTACGTCGGCGCCGCCTCGACGACCGCGGTGGCTTGTGGCGGGGCCTTCGACGCGGTCAGGGCGAGCGCGCGCTGGACGTCCTCGGCCAGGCTCAGGAAGACCCGCGGGTCGGAGAAGATATTCAGGTCGGGGGCGAGGAGCCGCGCGTAGCGGTCGAAGTAGAGCACCTGCTTGATGATCAGGATGAACTCCTTCGGCAGCCGCGCGCCGTGCCGCCGCGCCATGGCCAGGATGTTGGGCAGGAGGTCGCTGAACTTGAGCTGCGCGAAGGTCTTCTCGCGCATCGGGCCGTAGGCCTTCGCCATGTCCGCCGCCAGCGCGTCCACGTCGACCCCCTTCTTCACCCCGCCCATCTCCACCACCACGCGCGAGAGGTCGCCGTACTGCCCGGTGGCCATGGCCATCACGTAGCGCGCGACGAGAGTGCGCCGCAGGTCGTCGAAGCGCCCCACGATGCCGAAGTCGAGCAGCCCGATGCGCCCGTCCTTCAACCACATCAGGTTCCCGGCGTGCACGTCCCCGTGAAAGAGGCCGTAGAACATCACGCACTGGAACCAGGCGCGCATCCCCGTGAGGAGCATCGTCTCCGCGTCCAGGTTCGCGGCGCGGATCGACTCCACGTCGTCGACGTTGTAGCCGAAGAAGCGCTCCATGGTGAGCACGTGCTTGGTGGTGAAGTCCCACAGCACCTCGGGGGCGCGCACGTTCTCGTGCCCGAGCTCGACCATGATGCGGTTGAACTCGTCCATGTTGCGCCCCTCTTTCGTGAAGTCGAGCTCCTCGCGGATGGTCTCGCCGAAGTCCTCGATCACGCCGGTGGGGTTGGCCAGCGCCACGTCGCGGCTCACGGCCGCCGCCACGCGCGCCCCGAAGTGCATGATGTGCACGTCGGCGGTGACGCGCTTCTCGATGTTCGGGCGCTGAACCTTCACCACCACCTGCCGTCCGTCGGCGAAGGTCGCGGCGTGGACCTGCGCGATCGACGCGGAGGCGAGGGGCTTCGGGTCCACCGTGAGCTGAGCGCCCTTCTCGCCCAGCTCGCGCAGGAGGATGTGCTTCACTGTCTCGAAGGAGAACGGTCGCACCGAATCGAGGCAGCTCCGGAACTCCTCGACGTAGGGGGGGGTGAAGAGCCCGGGGCTCGAGGCGATGATCTGCCCGAGCTTGATGTACGTCGGCCCGAGGTCCTCGAAGGCCAGCCGCAGCGTGCCGGGCCGCGTGAGCCGCGCGTAGGTCCCCCCCGTCATGGCCGCCCAGAGGCGCCGCAGGCCGACCAGGTCGGCGAACCGCAGGAGGAGGTACTTCAGGCCGATGCTCACGGTGACGAGCAGGCGCCTCCCGGGACGGAAGGAGAGCAGCGCCCCGAAGAAGAGCCCCAGGACGGCCAGCGGGACGATCGCGCCCCAGCTCATGAGGAGGCCTCGCGGCGCAGGAAGACCACTACTTGCAGCAGCGGAAACCGAGGGTGGGGAGCTGGAGCGTCGCCCCCGGAGCCGGCAGGTCGTAGGTGCAGGAGAGCCCGTCGCCGTGGTCCGCGATGCTCGGCGTGTCGTAGGCCCCGCCCTTGATCGCGTAGCCCGCCGGCGTCTGCCCGCTGTAGCTGGTGGCGATCCACTCCTTCAGGTTGCCGCTCAGGTTCAGCACCTGGCCCCCGGCCACCGTGCTCACGCAGGCCGTGGGCTGATCCGTGACCAGCGCCTCGTCGTCGTTCGCCGGCGTCCCGGGGTTCGAGTCGTACGCGCGGCCGTTGCAGGTATTGGGCTGGAACGCGTCCCCGTAGGGGAACTTCGCGTTCAAGAACCCCTTGCACGCCGACTCCCACTCGGCCTTCGTGCAGAGCCGCGCCCCGACGCGCCGGCAGGCCGCGAGGGCGTCCTCCTTGGTCACGCTCCCCCAGGGGAGGCGCTTCGCCACCGAGCAGGGCCGGCCGTTCGAGTCGATCCCCGCCGCCCCCGCGGTCGCATCCGGGCGGCTCGCCTCGTACTTGAAGATCTGGAAGGCCGGCGTCCCCGCGACCGGCACCCACTGCTCGTCGGTCACGTTGTCGTCCACCGTGCCGTTGCAGTCGTCGTCGAGCCCGTTGCAGAGCTCCGCCCCCGGGCTCCGCCCCGCCGTCTTGAGCTTGCACGAGGTCTTGGTCCCCGACGCGTCGCACGCGAACTCGCCCACGCTGCGGCAGATGCCCTTCTTCGGTGGGTTGTCCACGTCGCACTCCTTGCCAATCGCCGTGGGCAACGACTGATTGGTCCACGGATCGTCGGCCAGCCCGTCGCAATCCCCGTCCACGCCGTCGCACCGCTTCTCATCGGCGATGACCACGTTCGGGCAGAAGCCGCCCACGCACTTGTTGCCCGCGCCGCACTGCGGGTCGGTGGTGCAAGGCTGGAGCTCGACGGCCCCGCCGTACTGGCACTGCCAGCCGTCCTTGCCCTTGCAGGTCGCCGCCGCCCCCGCGCACGGGCCGAGGTTCTTGCAGATCCCCGTCGGCGCCTTCACGTTGTCGTCGATCTTCTGGTTGCAGTCGTTGTCGACGCCGTCGCAGATCTCGACGCCGGTGGGCGTGCACTTGAACTCGCACCCGTTCGAGGCGTCCTTGTCGAAGTCGATCCAGCCCGCCTGGCAGCTCCCGATGGTGCACTTGCCCGCCTGGCAGGCCGGAAACGCGTTCTTGGCGAGGAGGTCCTTGCAGCCCTTGCAGCCGTCGCAGTACCGAACGTCCCCGAGCTTGTCGAGGCCCTCGTCGATCTGCCCGTCGCAGTTGTCGTCCGCGTTGTTGCAGACCTCCGTCTGCACCCGGCACGCGTCGAAGGTCATGTCCTGAAAGGGCCGCACGTCCGGCGTCGAGTCGGGCTTGCGCGCGTCGGCGTGGACGATCGCGTCTTGCCACCCTCCGTCGCCGGTGCCCGACCCGCCGTCACCGTACTCGCGGAGCTTGTAGGGGTCCTGGCTGCAGGCTGCGAGGCCGAGCACCAGAGCGAGCAAGAGCCGAGGTCTCATCGTCCGAATCTCCATGCTAACGAAGGTCACGTTACGTCCTATCGCACGCCCGCCGCCCCCGAGCGAGGCGCCCTGCGCCGCCGCCCGAGCCCGTGCAGCCCGAGGAGCGCCCCGAGAAGCCACAGGCTCCCCGCCACGCCGCCTCCCGCCTCCCCCTCGGTCGAGCAAGCGCACCCGCCCGCACCGGTGGCCAGGATGTCCCGGCCGCCGAGCGCCTGACTCACGCACCGCCCGAGCTCGCAGGAGTACCCCGCCCCGCAGGCCACCTGCTCGCAGGGGTCCTCGCCGCAGGTCCCGCCGCGGCACACCTGACCCTTGGCGCACTGCACGGGCAGGCAGGGGGCGGTGATGCACTGCCCGTCCTTGCAGACCGAGCCCGCGCCGCACGCCACCGTGGCGCACGGGTCGGCAACACACCTCGTCGCCGAGACGCCGCCCTCCTCTACCACCTGGCAGCTTTCGCCGCTCTTGCAGAAGAGCGTCTCGCAGAGCTTCACGCAGCTCCCCTTGCTGCAGAACTCGCTCGCCGCGCAGGTCACCCCCGCGCACGCGTTGGCCACGCACTGACCGGCCACGCACTTCTTGCCCGCTTCGCAGGCCTTGGCCGGGTTGTAGCAGGTCTGGTCCTCGCAGACGCCGCGCACGCACTTCTCGTGCGCTTCGCACTGCATGCCGGAGCAGGGGTCGATGCACTCGCCCGCCTTGCAGACAAAGCCCTTCGCGCCGCACTCCGCCGCGTCGCACGTATCGAGCACGCACCAGCCGTTCTTGCAGATCTGCCCCTTCGGGCAGCTGAACTCGGAGAGGCCGCAGGGCTTGCTGCACTGCCCGTTGATGCACTGCGAGCCGCCGGGGCACTCCGCCTGCTCGTCGGTCTCGCCGTCGCAGTCGTTGTCCACGCCGTCGCAGATCTCCTTGTCCGGGCCCACCGCGCCGCCGCAGGCTCCCCACTGCCCGGCAGCGCAGCTCCGCTGACCGATGCGGCAGCGCCCCTTGCACGCCCCGCTCTTCACGTCGCACCCGGCGCCGAAGGGGTAGCAGAGCTCGCTCATCCCATCCACGGTGCCGTCGCAGTCGTTGTCGAGGCCGTCGCAGATCTCGGGGCTGCCGAGCGTCCCGCCGTCGCAGAGCAGCGTGCCGTTCACGCACTTCGTTGTCCCCGGCTTGCACACGCCCACGGCCGCCCCGCAGGGCGACGAGACCAGCTCCTCGTCGATCTTGCCGTCGCAGTCGTCGTCCTTGCCGTTGCAGATCTCGGGCTGCGGCTGGCAGGTCGTGCACCCGCCCGGGATGTTGTCGTCCACCAGCCCGTTGCAGTCGTCGTCGATCGCGTTGCAGACCTCCGTCGTGCCCGTCGCGTCGGGGGCGTTGCAGGTGACCCCCGTCCCGTCCGTCTTGCAGACGTAGACGCCGCCGCGCGCGCAGAGCCCGTATTTGCCGTTCGAGCAGGGCTTGCCCTTGAGCGGGAAGTCCTCGTCCACCTGGTTGTCGCAGTCGTCGTCCTGGCCGTTACAGGTCTCCGACGGCGGCAGCGACCGCGCCACGATGTCGAGGAAGGCCCGCTTCACCGAGTCGGAGCTGCCGCTGACCGTCACGTAGGTGCCCTTGCCGGCCGAGGCGATGTCCGCGAGCATCTGCACGTTCACGTCCACGCCGATGGTGTGGGTCACCACCTTCAGGTTGTTGTAGAGGTTCCCGGCCCAGGTCGGCGCGTAGAACGGGTCGGTGGACGTCTCGTTGCAGGTCTCGCCCCCGTCGGTGAGAAAGGCGATGACCAGGCGCTCGCACTTCTTGCGGTAGTCCGCGGCCGGCAGCGCCACCTCCTTGTGGAAGTAGCCGTGGGCGTAAAAGAGGCTCTTGCCGAGCGGCGTGAAGGCCGAGAAGAAGGCGCGCACCTCCGGATTCACGAGCGGAGCGAGCGCGTCGGCGTCCTCCTGCTGGTCGAAGTACCACATCACGTCCTCGGGGGCAGAACCGAACGGGACCTTGAGGACCTCGGTCTTGTACTGCGAGTACCACGGCGCGCACAGGTTCGACGGGTCGCCGCAGTTCGCGGTCTGCTGCGTCGCCAAGAGCGGACTGTGCGTGGAGATCTTGCAGGCGAAGCGCCCGTCGCTTTGCGGGTGGCGCTCGGACATCGTGCTCGCGTCGGTGTAGTAGTGCCCGGCGCAGGGTCCCCCGGGGTCGCCCACGTTGCACTCGGAGGGGCAGCGCGGCGTGCGCGTCGCGCTCACGAGCTGCGGGAAGGTGGCCAGCGCGAAATCGACCTCCTTCTGCCCCATCCCCTGGAGCGCGTCGAAGAGGGCGCTCTTCAGCTGATAGAGGCGCGTGGTCTGGGCGCGGCTGCTGCAGAGCGGCGAGCCGTCGCTGCCCAGGTTGACCCCCGAACGGAGGCAGACGTTGTAGAAGGCGTTGCCGAAGCAGACGAGCCCGGCTCCGCAGGTCATGCCGGGCATGACGCAGGGCCCGCTCTCCACCCCCGCCACCTCGGTGCGCAGCATGCTGCCCGAGGTGTCGAAGAGGATCATGATCTTCGGCTTCACCTGCGCGGAGGCCACGCCGACCCACGCCACGGCGAAAACCGCCCCCGCGATCGCACTACGACGCATGCGCCTCCCTCCCGGCAAGCCTTCCGACGCCCCGATCGATTGCGTGAGTCGTCATCGTAGGAGGTCCGAAGGGGCCGGTCAATTTGGAGCCGATCGTCAAGAGTGCGCCGCTCAGCGGGACCGGACGCGTCGCGCGCGCCGCCGCCCGTGCAGCCCGAGGAGCACGCCGAGGAGGAGCAGACTCGCGAAGCCCTCTCCGGCGTCGCCCGTGGTCGAGCAGGCGCAGCCGCCCGCACCCGTGGCCAGGATGTCCCGCCCGCTCAGCGCGAGGCTCAAGCACCGGCCGAGCTCGCAGGAGTAGCCCGCCGCGCAGGAGACCTGTTCGCACGGGTCCGCCCCGCAGGTGCCGCCCGAGCAGACCTGCCCCTTCGGGCACTTCACCGGCAGACAGGGATCCGAGATGCACTGGCCGGCCTGACAGACCGCCCCCGCCCCGCAGGCTACCGTCGCGCAGGGGTCGGCCACGCACCGCGTGACCGGCTTGCCCGCCTCGTCCACGACCTGGCAGGTCTCGCCGCTCTTGCACACCAGCGTCTCGCAGAGCTTCACGCAGCTCCCCTTGCTGCAGAACTCGTCGGCGCCGCACTTCACGGTCGCGCAGGCATCCGCCACGCACTGGCCCCCGATGCACTTCTTGCCGGCCTCGCAGGCCTTGGCCGGGTTGTAGCAGGTCTGGTCCTCGCACACGCCGCGCACGCACTTCTCGTTCGCCTCGCACTGCATCCCGGCGCAGGGATCGATGCAATCGCCGGCCTTGCAGAGCCAGCCCTTGGCGTTGCACTCGCCCGGGTTGCAGGTGTCGAGGATGCACCAGCCGTTCTTGCAGAGCTGCCCCTTCGGACAGCTGAACTCGGCCAGGCCGCAGGGCTTGCTGCACTGCCCGTTGATGCACTGCGAGCCACCGGGACATTCCGCCTGCTCGTCGGTCTCGCCGTCGCAGTCGTTGTCCACGCCGTCGCAGATCTCCTTGTCCGGGCCCACCGCGCCCGCGCACGTGCTCCAGGCCCCGGCCGCGCAGTTCCGCGCGCCCATCCGGCACTTGCCCTTGCAGGCCCCCGTCTTGGTGTCGCACCCCTGCGGGAACGGGTAGCAGAGCTCGCTCATGCCATCCACCGTGCCGTCGCAGTCGTTGTCCTTGCCGTCGCAGATCTCGGCGCTGCCGCCGGTTCCGCCCTCGCAGACGAGCTGGCCGTTGACGCACTTGGTGACCCCCGGCTTGCACACCCCGACCGGCGCGCCGCAGGGCCCCGACGGGATGTCCTCGTCGATCTGGCCGTCGCAGTCGTCATCCTTGCCGTTGCAGATCTCGGCCTGGGCCTGGCAGGGAGCGCACGCCGCGGGGAAGCCCTCGTCGATCTGCCCGTTGCAGTTGTCGTCCACGCCGTTGCAGATCTCGGTGGTCCCCGTCGCGTCCGGCGCGTTGCAGGTCACCCCCGTCCCGTCGGCCTTGCAGACGTAGACCCCGCCCCGGTTGCACGCGCCGAGCTTGCCGTTCGAGCAGGGCTTGCCCTTGAGCGGGAAGTCCTCGTCCACCAGGTTGTCGCAGTCGTCGTCTATCCCGTTACAGACCTCCGTCGGCGGCAGCGACTGCGCGATGATGTTGAGGAAGGCCTGCTTGAGGGCCGTGCTGTCCCCCTTGGCGACCACGTAGGTCCCGTGTCCCGCGCTCGCGATGTCCTGGATCGCCTGGCTCGCCACGTCGATCGCCACGACGTGCGTTACGACCTTCAGGTTGTTGTAGAGGTTCGTGGCCCACTTGGTCGGGAAGTAGGTGTTCGACTGCGTGTAATTGCAGGTCTCCTCCCCGTCGGTGAAGAAGGCCACGACCAGCCGCTCGCACTTCTTGCGGTAGTCGCCGGCCGGCAGGGCCACCTCGCGGTGGAAGTAGCCGTGCGCGTAGAAGAGGCTCTTGCCGAGCGGCGTCCACCCGGAGACCCGCACCTCGGGGTTGTCGAGCGGCGCGAGGCGGTCCGTGTCCTCCTGCTGATCGAAGTTCCACATGATCTGTTCGATCGGCTGGCCGAAGGGGACGCGGAGGATCTCGTTCTTGTAGGACTGGTACCAGGGGGAGCAGGGGTTTGACGCGTCCCCGCAGTTGGCCGTCTGCTGGGCGGCGTCGGTGGGCGTGTGACCCGTGACCTTGCACCCGCGGCGGTCCGAGTCGATCTCCGAGGCCATCCCCGCGGTCTGGTAGTAGTGCCCGCGCATGCAGGTCGCGTTGATCGTCGGGTCCATGAGCTGGGGATAGGTGGAGAGGGCGAAGTCCACCTCCTTGGTCCCCATCCCCTGCAGCACCTCGAAGAGCGCCGTCTTGAGCTGGAAGATGCGGGTGTCGGTCCCCACGCCGGCGCAGAGGGGCGAACCGTCCTTGTCGATCTGGTCGCCGTTCGCGTCGGTGGTCATGCTGCCCGAGGTGTCGAAGATGATCATGATCTTCGGCTTCACCTGAGCAGAGACCATAGAGGGTGCCGCGCCGCACACGAGGGCGAGCAGCGCCAAGCCGGTACGTCTTCGCATCGAAGATACTCCCCGCTAATACGCCAACGATCTTGAAATCAATAGATCCTAGAGGGTGCCCGGGCCCGGGTCAACGTTCATTCCTCCTTTTATGTTGCGTACTTGTAGCTCAAGCGGGCGGCGCCTCCGCGGCTTGCGCACCTTCTGCGGAGAGATCCTACTTCCGCCGCCATGGGGCGCGGCGCGGACCGAGGAGGAGCGGGCCGCGCCTAAGGGCCCGGCGCGGAACAAGATGATCGGGTTGTGGTGGTCGAGGCGCGCGGCCAGCGAGGCGCGAGGAGTGCGCCTACCCGTCGGTAAGCAACCGACGAGCAACGACGCTGGTCGCGATGGATCGGCCGCCACAATGAGCAGGTTGTTCCGGGCCGGGCCCTAAGGTTCGCAAGAAGGTTGGGAACCGCGCGCAAGAGGCGGCTGTCCCAGGACGTAGGAAGAGGCGTCGGCCGCCCCCCCGCGGCCCGCTCGAAAGAGGAGGAACCGATGCAGGAGCTGGCGCGTGTCCGCAGGCGAAGTCGGTGGCTCCTCGGCGCGTGCGCCCTGCTCGTGGCGGCGACCGGGTGGTCCTGGCTGCGGCGCCCCTCGAGCGCGCGGGAGCCGCTCGACCTGGACCGCGACGGCGCGGTGGCCGAGCTGAAGGAGCAGCTCTCGTCGGCGGGGTACGCCGAACGCGTGCGGATGCTGCACAAGCTCGGACGGAGCGGGAGCCCGAAGGCCACCGCCGCGGTGATCGAGCTCTACCGCAGCGCCGCGAACGACCGCGTCCGGCTGAACGCGATCCAGGAGCTCGGGCGGCTCGGCACGCGCGAGGCGGTGGCGGAGCTGGCGGAGATCGCGCAGGGGACGCGGCGGCACCTGGCCCAGCGAGCGATCCGCGCGCTAGGGCAGACGGGGAGCCCCGATGCCGAGGGGAAGCTCCTCGAGCTGCTCGAGAGCGAGGAGCAGCGGTCCGGGCGCGCGCAGGTGCTCGACGCGCTCGGGGCGCTCGGCGGGGAGCGTGCGGTGGAGACGCTCGTCAAGCTGGCCCAGGACCGCGAGGAGTCCGCGCGGCTGAGCGCCGTCGGAGCTCTCGGCGAATCGGGTGCGCCCAGCGCCCTGACCGTGCTGGCGCAGCTCGCAGCCGACCCCGAACGCAAGGTGCGAGAGCGGGCCGTCGCCGCGCTCGGCAGCCACGGCAGTCCCGAGGCCAAGACCGCGCTCGTGCGCCTCGTACAGGAGGGGGAGGCGAGCCTGCGTCCCGCCGCGCTCGAGGCGCTCGGCCAGTACGGCGGCGACGAAGTGCAGATGCTCCTCGCGAGCTTCAGCGGGAGCCGCGACCCCGAGCTCGCCCGCGCGGCGCTCTCCGCGCTCGGCGAGAGCGACGGGCCGCTCGCGCAGCAGGCGCTGATCAAGGCCGCCAAGGAAGGGCCCGAGGAGGGACAGGGGGAGGCGATCCGCGCGCTCGGCCGCAACGGCTCGCCCGAGGCGCGGCAGACCTTGATCGAGCTCTTGCGCACCGGAAAGAACGCCTACGGCGTGGCCTCCGCGCTGGCCGAGATGAAGGACCCCGGGGCGCGCGCGGCGCTCCTGTCCGCCGCCAAGAGCGGCGCGGCGGAGACCCAGGTGGCCGCCCTCCACGCGCTGTCGCAGCTCCGCGGCGCCGACGTGGACGGGACGCTGCGCGAGCTCGTTACCAGCGGCGGCCCGCGCGTGAGCTCGAGCGCGCTGCACGAGCTCGCCTCGCGCCAGGGCAAGAGCGCGCTCCCGCTCCTCGAGCAGGCGTACCGCGACGGCAGCAGCCAGCTCAAGAGCGCGGCGCTGCGCGAGCTCGCCAGCCTCGGAGACCCGGCCTCGAAGGAGCTCTTCCTCAAGGCCGCGCAGTCCGGGGACTACCGCCTGACCCACACCGCCGTGGACGCGCTGGCCAAGCTCGGGGGCAAGGAAGCCGTCCCCACGCTCGTGGATCTGCTGAAGACCGGTCCGCAGGCCAGCCGGGGATCGGCGATCCACGCCCTCGGCCGGCTCGGTGGTCCCGAGGCGCGCACCGCGCTCCTCGACCTGCTGAAGGATCCGGATTCGCAGGACCACTACAGCGCGACCTGGGCCCTGGCGCAGATGAAGGACCCCGAGACGAGGCGGCACCTCGCCGGGATGCTCGACGACCGGACGGCGCCGGCCGCCGCCCGCGAACGTGTCGTCTCGGCCCTCGGCGGCGCGGAACACGCGGACCTTCTGCTCAAGGCGGCGCAGCACCCGGACAAGGAGGTCTCGCTCGCGGCGCTCAAGCAGCTCGGCCAGGTGGGCGGGGCCGACGCCGAGCGCACGCTCCTCGACGCGGCGGCGGGGCGCGGCGGGCAGAAGTCGGCTGCGCTCACGGCGCTCGGGCAGCTCGGCACCCCGAAGGCCGTCGGCGCGCTCAGCCAGGCGCTGAACGACAAGGAGAGCGTCGACGAGGCCACGCGCGCCCTGGCCCGCATCGGCGGCAAGCAGGCGCTGGAGGCGATCACCGACCGCTACCGCACGGCCGACTCCGGCGAGCGCAAGACCATGCTCAACAACCTCGGCTATCAGCCCGACGCCTCGCTCCGGCCGCTCCTCGTCACCGCGCTCGGGGACAAGGACACGCAGGTGGTGGCCACTGCCGCGCGCATGCTCATCCGGTCGGGGGATCGCAACGCCGAGCCGCAGCTCGTCGCGCTCCTGCAGAGCGGCGCCACGAGCGCCGACGTGAAGGCGGCCATCGCCTCGACGCTGCGCTCGTACAACAGCCGGCTCTACAAGACGCACAAACAGCTCATCGATGGCCTGAACGGGGACGGGTAAGCCTTCGCCGCTCCCGCAACTGCCAGGATCCAAAGGCCTCCCCGCCGCCTCCTATCTCGCTCCGTTCGATTGCGCTAGGCTGCGCGCCGAAAGCGGGCGCCAGACGGCGAGCGTTCCGCACAACCGCAAGACGGGAGGGTGTGAGATGGCTGGGGTGACGACGGACTTCCGAGGGGGAACGATCGACAGCACGGGTCACGTGGATCGCCTGTGGGCGACCTACGACACGCTGCGGCGCGGCTACCAGGGGGACATGACGCCCTCGTACAAGACGCGCAAGGAGCGGGTCGAGGCGGTGCTCGCCGTGGTGGCGGACCACCAGCAGGCGATGTGCGACGCCGCGGCGACGGACTTCGGCTGCCGACCGCGTCAGGTCACGATGGTGGGCGACGTCTTGCCCGTCTTGCTCAAGGCGCGGCACACGCTGTCGCACCTGAAGGAATGGGTCACGCCGCAGGCGCAGCCGGTGGACCGCCTGCTCTTCGGCCTGGCGCAGAACCGGATCATGTACCAGCCGCTCGGCGTGGTGGGGATCCTCGCGCCGTGGAACTTCCCCTTCGACCTGACCTTCGGGCCGCTCGTGGACATCCTCGCCGCCGGCAACCGGGCGCTCATCAAGCCCTCGGAGCTCACGCCGGCCTGCTCGGAGCTCGTGCGCCGCATGGTGGAGCAGGCCTTCCGCTCCGACGAGGTCGCGGTGGTCACGGGCGGCCCGCAGGTGGCCGAGTCCTTCGCCGCGCTCCCCTTCGATCACCTGCTCTTCACGGGGGGCACGCGCATCGGCAAGAAGGTCATGCGAGCGGCCGCGGACAACCTGACCCCCGTGACGCTCGAGCTCGGAGGCAAGTCGCCGGCCATCGTCTGCGCCGACCGCCTGACCGAGGCCACGGTGACCGACATCCTGGTGGGCAAGCTCTTCAACGGCGGCCAGGTCTGCATCGCGCCCGACTACGTGCTCCTGCCCGAGGGGCAAGAGGTCCGCTTCCTCGAGCTCGCGCGCAAGGTGGTCCAGCGCTGCTACCCGTCGATCTACGAGAACCCGGACTACACGAGCGCGGTCAACGAGCAGCACCTCGGCCGCCTGCTCGCGCACCTCGCCGACGCGCGCGGCAAGGGGGCCGAGGTGGTCCCGCTCTCGCCGCTCGACGAGGCGCAGGTCCGTCGCACGCGCAAGCTGCCGCCGGTGGCCGTGCTCCGCGCGACCGACGAGATGACCGTCCTGCAGGAGGAGCTCTTCGGGCCGATCCTGCCCCTCGTCCCCTACGTGCGCCTGGACGACGCCCTGGCCTACGTGAACGCCCGGGCGAGGCCGCTCGCGCTCTACGTCTTCACCAAGGAGAAGGCCACGGCCGAGCGCGTGCTCGGGAGCACCATCTCGGGCGGCGCGTGCGTGAACTCGACCATGATGCACGCGCTGCAGTCCACGCTCCCCTTCGGCGGCGTCGGCGCGAGCGGCATGGGTGCCTACCACGGCTTCTTCGGCTTCCAGAACTTCTCCAAGGCCAAGCCCGTCTTCGACCAGGCGCGCATCAACGCGAGCCGCGTCTTTCACCCGCCGTATGGCCGCGTGATCGACGCCCTGCTCAAGCTCATCCTGCGCAAGTAGCCCGCGCCGCGCTCAATTCCCCTTCATGACCTGGCGCAGCGAAGCCTCGCTGAGCGGATAGATCTGTCCGTTGGAGATCTTGAGGGCGCGATGGCTGAGCGCGTGCGCGGCAGGAAGGAGGGTAAACAGGGCCTTCGCGGTGTTGTCGTGGGCCACGAGCAAGATGGTGCGCCCCTGATACCTGCGCTCGAGGTCCGCGATGAGACCCGCCGTGCGTCCTTGAACGCTGGCGAACGACTCGACGCCGCGCGCCTCCAGCGAGGGCTCGTCGTTCGGCCCGATGACGCCCTGCTGCTGCCTCAGCACGTCTGCCTCGCGCACCCGGTCGTAGTCCGCGTAGAGCGATCCGTTCAGCGTGCCGAAGCCCCGCTCCCTCAAGTTCCAGTCGAGCGCCACCGCGCCGCTGATGCCGGCGGCGCGGCGAAAGAGCTTCGCCGTCTGGCGCGCACGCTTGAGCGGGGAAGAAATGATGAGGGTGTCCTCGGGCAGCGGAGACCGCTCGCCGGCCACCTGGGCCTGGGTCAGGCCCAGCGCCGTGAGGCCATGCCCGAAGAGCGCGGGCAGGCCGCACGAGATGACGCCCTTCACGTTGCCAGTGCTCTCGCCGTGCCGAAGCAGGTAGTAGGTGTTCTTCAGCTCGCTCGGCTGGACGCTCGGCGCTGCGCTCGCCGAGCCGCCGGCGCGCGGGCGGAAGCCGAGCAACGCTTCGAGGCCGCCCGCGATGAAGCGGCGGAACCCATCCGCACGGGCCTCGCCCGGCAGCGCAGCGGCGGTGCACACGGCGCCACACACGGCGATGACCAGCGATGCCTTCTTCATCCGACGCTTCCGGGGGTCAATCACCCCGGGTCATGCAACAAGCGTGCTCTTTCTCCGCGTCACGGCAGGCACGTAATCGACCGGAATCAAAGGCTCCGCCCCACGAAGCCGGCGGCCCTGGCGCGGGCCAGGCCCGAGCAGCCCCCAGCGCGCCCGACCACTGTAGCCAGCCCCTTGCGCTCGGCTGGGCCCAAGGGGCCCGCGGCCTCTCCGGCGGCAGCTACGGCACCGGTTCGGTGCTGATGCCCTTCGAGTTCGGCTTCTTCTTCTTGGCCGGCGTCTTCTTGGCCGGGCTCTTGTCCTCGGGGGAAGCCTTCTTGGCTACATCCTTGAGCTCCGTCGGGCTCGCGGACTTTGGCGCCCCCTCGTCGGCAGAGGCCGAGGCCCCCGTGGTCAGCCCGAAACCGCACAGCGCAACGCCCGTGATCCAGCTTCGCATCCGCATCGCTCGCTCCCTTTCACCCTCGATGGTGAGGAGCCAGTCTAGCATTCCTCGTGCTACGTTCGTGACCCGTCGCGGAGGTTCGAGATGCCCGCCCAGATAAGCGCTGTCCCCTCGTGCCTCGTCGATCCCTCGGGGAAGGTCGTCGCCGGCGTCTTTTCGGCCCCCGTCGGCTCGGCCAACCTCGAGGCGGCGCAGCCCACGGTGTGCGGGCTGCGGCTCCCGCACCCGCTGGCCCGCCTGCGGCTCAAGAGCTGGCACCACTACGCGCTGATCCTGCCCGAGGCCTTCGTCGGGCTGGCCGTGGTGGACACGGGCTATCTCCGCACGAGCTGGTGCTTCGTCGTGGACCGTCGCACCAATCGCTCGGCCGAGCACGCGCGGCTCGGGCCCCTGCTCGATTTGCACGTTCCGGAAGATCTCTGGCTCAGCACCGGACACGTGCGCAGTCGCGGCTATCAGGTAGAACTCGCGAGCCGCCTCGCGCAGGGGGAGCACGAGCTCGGGCTCGAGATCGACGGGGGCAAGGGGCGCCCCGAGGTGCGGGGGCGGCTGCGCTGCCTCGACACGCTCGGCGAGATCAACCCGCTCGTGGTGTGCCTGCCGCTGGGCGAAGGCCGCTTCATGTACTCGCACAAGGTGGCGCTCCCGCTCGAAGGGGAGCTCTCGATCGGCGGCGAACGGCTGCGCGCCTCCCCCGAGACCTCGTGCGCGATTCTGGACGTGCACAAGGCGCACTACCCGCACCACACCTTCTGGCGCTGGGCCACCTTCGCCGGCCGCGACGCGCGGGGCCGGCTCCTCGCGCTGAACCTCACCAAGAACGTGGTCACCGACGACGAGCGGTGGAACGAGAACGCGGTCTGGTGCGACGGAGAGGTCGAGCCGCTCGGCGCCGCGCGCTTCTCCTTCAACGAGAAGAACGTGCTCGCCCCGTGGAAGCTCGAGACGAGCTGCGGCAGCGTGGAGCTCACCTTCCGGCCGCAAGGGGAGCGCAAGCAGAGCCTGAAGCTCGGCCTCATCCGGTCGGTCTTCCACCAGCCCTACGGCGCCTTCACCGGCACGGTGCGTTTCCGCGGCGAGACGCTGGCCATCGAGCAGCTCTTCGGCCTCTGCGAGGACCACGACAGCCTCTGGTAAGAAGGGCCTCCGACAGAGGTCAGCGGCGCGCGGGTGAGCTCTCCGTCGCGGGCGTCGCGGCCGGCTCGGCCGGCTCGGTCGTCGCGGGCATCGCGGCCGGCTCGGGCGTCGCGGGCGTCGCGGCCGGCTCCGTCGTCGCGGGCATCGCGGCCGGCTCGGCCGGCTCCCCGAAGATGCGCTCGTACTCCCGCCCGTGGTGCTTGCGCAGGTGCTCCTTCGAGACGTAGCCCGTGAAGATGCTGCGGTCGAGCGGGAAGACGTCCGGCGAGAGGTGCGCCCCGTAGACGTGCCAGACCACCAGCACGAGGAGCGCCAGGAGCGCCTCGTTGGAGTGGGCCACGCGCGCGGCGGGGATGAGCTGTCCCGGCAGCCAGCTGGCCACCAGGGTCGGGTACATCAGCGCGAGGCCGGAGAAGATCATCACCAGGCCGCCGAGGAGGAGCCCCATGTACTCGAACTTCTGCCGGTAGTCGAACTTGGGCAGCGCGGGCGGGCGACGGCGCGCGCCGAGGTAATAGAGGAGGTTCCGCCAGGCGTCCCGCAGGTCCTGCGGCACCGGGAGCAGGGAGGGTCGCATCCGCCGGGTGACGAGCCCCACCAGAATCGCCAGCAGGTGCACGGCGGCGTGGAGCGAGAACACCACCCCGGCGATGCGGTGGATCAGGCGCACGTGATCGAGGCCGCCCATCGCCGCGAGCAGCCAGACCGAACCGTCGCCGTAGAGCTTCTGCGGGAAACCCGTCACCACCAGGACCACGAAGGTCACGGTCACGAGGACGTGCTCCGCGCGGCGGAGCGGAGAGAAGCGCTGGATCTGCGTTTCCCCGGCGGGAGTCTTGCGAAGGATCTCTGCACGCATGGGAGTCTCCCTTCTCATCGACCACTGCGAACGCGCCAGAGGTGCAGGAGGATGTGCAGCACCAGGGCGCTCATGATCAGCGGGATCAGGATGCGATAGCCCCACTTCACGCCCCAGACGAGCGGCGCGCGGGCCAGGGTCGGCGGATAGTGCGAGAGCCAGGCCGCGGCGAAGGCGGGGGTGGCGGTCTTGTGACACCGACGACAGAGCACCACCACGCGCTCGCGCACCGCGCTCGCCGTCCCCTGGCGGTCGAAGCGCGCGATGTCGTGCGCCCCGTGGCAGTCGATGCAGGTGGCCATGGCCTGCGTGGGCGCGCCCGCGCCCCTGGCGTAGAGCGCCGTCGAGCGCCCATGAAAGTCGTCGAGGTAGGTGGTGGTCACCGCCGAGCTCAGGCGATAGCGCTTCATGCGCTTCTCGTCGCTGTGGCACTCGGCGCAGAGCAGGTGCGAGGTGAGGCGGAACTCGGCGCGTCGGGGATCCGCGATGGCATGGGCCCCGTGGCAGTCGGTGCAGACCGGCACGTCCTGCTGGGCCTGCAGGTTTCCCTCGCGGAGCGCGCGCCCGTGCACCGAGCGCCCGTAGGCCCGCGCGACCTTGGCGTGGCAGCCCGCGCACCGCTCGCTGATGGCCAGGCGCGGACGCCGGGGGTCCAGCGTGTCGTGGGCGCCGTGGCAGTCCACGCAGGAGGGAGCCTTGGCCGACCCCTTCTTCAGCTCGGCGTAGTGAATCCCGTCGAGAACGCGCGTGTAGTAGGCGTAGTGGCAGCGCTTGCACCCCTGCGACTGCGCCAGGCGATAGGCGCGGGCGCTCGCGTCCCGGCGCTGCGGATGCGGGTGCTCGCCGAGCTGGCGGTGGCAGTCGGTGCAGCCGAGCTTGCGGCTGTGCACCGAGCGGCCCCACGCGGCGACGTCAATGCCCGTAGAGATCTTGGACCCGTCGGGGAAGGAGACCTCCTCCCCCTCCCCTTCGTGGCACTCGAGGCACGGCTCCGTGACGCCCTTGCGGGCCGGCACGGTGGGCTTCTCGCGGACCACCGGCTCCGCGGGAGCCGCCGCGAGCGGACCCGCGGACAGCCCGAGGACGAGGACGGTGAGGCCGAAGCGCAGGCGACCGTTCGCCCGGCTGCGCGCGCGACGCTGGCGATCGATGTACCTCATGACGAGCTCCTCTTCAGCGTTGAAGACCCGCGCAAACCGAGGCACCGCTTCAGGTCGGGTCGCCCGGTTTCTGTTCGTCACGGCGCTGCGCGTCCACGCGGTCCGCGAGGTCCTCGAGCTCCTCGTCGGTGGCGCCCGTCGTGGGCTCCTTGTCCGGGTGGTCCAGGTACGAGGCCTGCGGCTGGAAGCCCGGGCGCACCAGGTAGGCGTGCTCGCGCGCCTCGTGCCGGACGAGAGAGGTGACCTTACGCACTGCGACCCAGGCAATGGCCCCGAACACGACGAACGGGAAGGCCATCACGAAGACCGCGCCGAAGAGCGGGCTGAGGGCCGCGAGCAGGAGGGTCGGGAGACGACGATACCGCGCCCCCGCCGGACCCTCGAGGGACTCGCCGTCGGCCCCCACGTGCTGCACGTCGAGGGGACGGAGGCTGAGATAGACGCCCTGCGGGACGCTCTGACCGACGTTGTGGACTCTCATGGTGGGCCCTCCTGCGGCTGCGGGGCGCCATTGCCCACGCATCTGTCCCCAGCATGATCGGGGGGCCCGAAGCCCACTATCGGTACGGCTGCCGAGCGGCCTCCGGAAAAGTACCTAGGCGGCGGCCTTTGATTGCGGGGCAGGCCTCTGGCACGATGGACCCGGTTCCTGCGGAGGCACGGCAACCCTGCCCGCCGCCTTGACTCTCCTGCTGCTCAACCTCCTGCACGGGACGATCGCGCTCGCGTGGGTCGTGGCGCTGCGCCGCTCGGGCGCTCCCCTCGCTCCGCGCACCGCGGCGGGGCTCCTCACGCTGGCCGTGGGCCTGCCCCCCGTCGTCCTTCTCGCGCAGCGCCTGTGGCCTGTCCCCGACCGCTGGGCCGTGATGCGCCTGGACCTCTGGCAAGAGCGGCTCGGCGTGGCCGGCTGGCCGCTCTTCGCCTCACTGCTCCTGCTCCTCGCCGGGACCTCCGCGATCTTCCTTTTGCAGGAGCTCCTGCCGGCGCTGCGTCGGCGGCGGGCTCTGGTCGGTCCCCGCGTCCTCGACTCGCGGCTCGAGGCCTCCGCCGAGCGCGTGTGGGGCGCCGTGCTCGCTCGAACGAAGCGCCCTCGCCGCGACCGCCCCCGCCCCGTCGTCCGCTGCCTCGAGGTGGCGCGCCCGCTGGCCGCGCTCTCCGGCTTCCTCCGGCCCGAGGTGCTGGTCTCTCGCGGCCTGCTCGCGCACCTCGACGACGAGGAGCTCGACGGCGTGGTGGCCCACGAGCTCGCGCATCTGCTCCACGGCGGGAATCTCTGGCCCCTCGTGCTCTGGCTGCTCCGGGTTCCGCAGGCCGCCAGCCCGGCCGCGCTGATCCTCTTCCGTCAGCTCATGGAGCTGCGCGAGGCGGCGTGCGACGCGACCGCCGCCGAGCTGACCCGACGACCCGCGGCGCTGGCCGCCGTGCTGCTCAAGCTCCAGGGCCGTCCTCCGCCGGAGGTGGGGAGCGGCTGGCTGGAGCGGGCCCGCGGAGAGGTGCTCCGTCGGGCAGGGGTGGCCGCGACGCGCGCGCGGGTCGAGCGCCTCCTCGAGCCACAGGCGCTGCCCGCACGCCTCGGGACCTTGCTTCCAGTCGCGGCCGTCCTTCTCGGCGCGCTGCTCTGGAGCGTCGGTCCCACGCGGATCCCCGCGCCATGAGCGCGCACCTCGGCCCGCTGCCCCGCGCCGTGCTGTGGACCCTGCTGCTCGGCGCCCTGCTCCTCGCGACGGACCGCCTGGTCCTCGGCCCGCGACCGCCACGGGGCTGGGTGGCGATCGCCCGCCTCGAGGCCCTGCCCGCCGAGGCGGGGCAACCGGTGGTGCCGCCGTATCTGCCCGAGACGCTCGTCTGGCCCCCGGGACAGATCTTCTATCGCACGTGGCCCACGCCGGGATGGTGGCTCGGCCTCGCCGAGCGGACGGGAGACCCACCGCAGCTCTGGCTCGGCACGGGGGAGGCGCCCCCGCCGGCTCCGCTCGCGCCGCTGGCCGCGTGCTGGCGCGAAGGGCGGAGCGGCCGCTGTCCCGCGGGCTGGCGCGCGCTCTCCACCGCCAGCGCGCGAGGTCTCACGCTCTACCTCGTCGGACGCCTCGAGCCGGTGGAGCTGACGCGCATCCTCGAGGGGCTGCGCACCGCACCAGGCCCCGCGGGGAGGTGAGCGAGAGGTCCCGGGGCGAGCTGCTCAGCGCAGCCGGAGCACGCCCAGCCGGATGGCGAACTGCACCAGCTTCGACCGATTGTGGATCTGCAGCTTGTCCATCAGGCTGGCGCGGTGGGCCATCACCGTCTTCACCGCCACGTCGAGCGCGGTGGCGATCTCCTTGTTGGCGTACCCCTCGGCCACGAGCGTGAGCACCTGACGCTCGCGCGGAGTGAGCAGGGCCAGCCGCTCCTCGTCCGAGAGACTCTCCGGCTCCTCGCGGCGCCCCGCCAGCAGGCCCCCCGCGATGGTGGGGTCGAGATAGGTGCCCCCCGCAATCACGGCCCGAATGGCCGCCAGGAGCTCCTCCCCCCGGGCGGACTTGAGGACGTACCCATTCGCCCCGGCCTCGAGGAGCCGTCGTGGATAGACCGCCTCCGCGTACTGCGAGAGCACCAGGATGCGCACCGGCACCCCGCGCCGCCGCAGCTCCATCGTGACCTCGAGGCCACCCATCCCCTCGAGCGTGAGGTCCAGCAGCACCAGATCGGGGCCCACCCGCACGACCAGCTCCAACGCCGCCTCGCCACTGGCCGCCTCACCGAGCACCTCGATCCGCGGATCGCTCTGCTCCTCGAGAAAGGCCCGCAGTCCCACGCGCAGGACGGTGTGGTCGTCCACCAGCACGATACGGACCGGTCCGGTCGTGATCCCGCTCGGCTTCACCGCGGCGTCGCGCTCTCTTTCTCGCCCGTCAGGGGAACCCGCACCCGCACGCTCGTCCCTTCACCGACCTGACTCACGAGCTCGAAGGTACCACCGAGGAGCCGGGCTCGCTCCCGGATCCCGAGCAGCCCGAGGCCCCGGCCATCGGGCGCAGGGTCTTCCCGCTCCAGCGCGCGCGGGTCGAAGCCATCCCCGTCGTCTTCGACCAGGACCTCCACGAAGCCCTCGCCGAAGAGCAGGCTGACGAAGGCGTGCTGGGCGTGCCCGTGCTGGACCGTGTTCTGCACCGCCTCCTGGGTGATGCGAAAGAGGAGCACCGCCGTCTGATAGGGGAGCTTGACCTCGTCCCCGTCGACGGAGAAGACGCAGCGCAGGCCGTGCTCGCGCTCCAGCCGCTCGAGGTGCCACTGCAGCGTGCCGGCCAGGCCCATCGTCTCGAGCAGCGTGAGGCGCAGGCCGAGCATGATGTTCCGCACGCCCGTCTGCACGCCGCGCAGGCGCTCCTCGAGGGCCTCGAGGGGGGCGCGGTGCTGCTCGTCCGCCTGGCGTCGCGCCAGGCGCTCCACCTCGAGGCACAGCGCGGCCAGGTCCTGCGCGATGGTGTCGTGGAGGTCACGCGCCACCCGCCGCCGCTCCTCTTCCTGGGCCCGGAGCACGCCGTCCAGGTACTGCTGTTGCTGGAGGCCGCGCGCCGCGTCCGCGTCCCGCAACAGGCGATGCGAGGCCGCCATCGCCACCTGGTCGAGGAGCGAGCGGAGCCAGCGCTCCTCCACGAGCGGGCCCTCCCCGGGGTCCGCGAGGACGAGCACGAGCTCGAGCTCCTGCGGCGTCGAGAGCCGCGCCACGGCCCCCCAGCGGAGCCCCGAGAGGCCGAGGGCTTCGCGCTCGCCGGCGTCGAGGATTCGCAGCGCCGCGGTGCCCGAGGAGGAGCTCCCGGCGAGGAGGCTCTCCGCACGCGCGAGCGCCTCCTCGGGCCTCTGCGCGGGCCAGGCCCGGGCGGCCACCCAGCTCCGCTCGCGATAGGCGACCCGCAGCGCGCCGGCGGCGAGGCCGAAGACCCGCAGGATGGACACGAGGCCTTGCTCGGCCAGGTCCTGCAGGCCGCGCCCGCCCATCAGCTGGGCCGCGATCTCCTCGAGCGCGTCCAGCTGCACCCGAGTGCGCTCGAACTCGTCGCGCAGGGCACGCTTGTGGTGCTCGGCGGCGGCCAGCGACTCGCGCATGCGGCCGTGCCAGAGCACCAGGGCCTGGGCCAGCTCCCCCACCTCGTCGTCGCCGAACCGCGGCAAGGCGGCCGGCTCGAGGCTCCCGCGCAGGCGCCGCACCGCGCGGGTCAAGCGGGTCAAGGGACGCACGAGCCCCCGCACCGAGAGCCCGGCGAAGAGCAGGAAGAGCGAGACGAAGGCCGCGCCCACGAGCATCAGGCGCCGCCGGAGAGTCACCGCGGGGCGCAGCGCGTCCGCCTCGGGCTGGTGCACCGCCACTCCCAGGGTGAGGGTCGGCAGCGGCGCAAAGGCGAGCACCTGCGTGTTCCGCTCGACGCGCGAGCCGGCCTCCTGGTGACAGCTGTGACAGCGGGAGCGCATCAGCCGACGCTCGCGCAGCGCCGCGGAGAGCACCTGCTTGTGGTCGCCGGTCTCGAAGAGCCGCGCCGGGTCGGTGCTGGCCACATGAATCCCTCGGTCGTCCACCAGATCGAGCCCGGTCGTGTCGCCGCTGGCGCCGGCCAGGACCTGGAGCAGGTTCGTGCTGGCCGGCTGCAGGAGCCCGCCGAGGAAGCCGCTCGGCCGCCCGCGGCGGTCCTTGATCGGCACCACGATCACGATCACCGCCGCGGAGGAGGCCGAGGACTGCACGAGGTGGCTATTTACCGCCCCTCCCCGCGCGCGGGCCCGCTGAACCAGCAGCGCCACGTCGGGCCCCGGCAAGGAGCGCTCGGCGGCCGCGGGGACGGCGGCGAGCAGGCCTCCTTTCGGGTCGAGCAGGAAGACTCCCTCGCCAAAGGTGGTGCCGAGATACTCCCTCTCGAGGGCGCGGCGCAGGGCCTCGCGGCGCAGCGGCTGCTCCTCGAGCAACGTGCCCACCTCGGCCGCCAGCCGTTCCAGGTCGCGCCGCAGGTGATCTTCGAGGAGCACCCCGATGGTCCGCGCGTGGTGCGCACGCTCGGTGAGCAGACGCTCGATCGAGTCCTCCACCATGCGGGAGGAGACCACGAACGCCGCTCCCACGATGCTCGCGCTGCCGAGCAGCAGGTACAGCGCGGCGCGGGAGTAGAGACTGCGGCGCCAGCGGGGACGGGCCCCGTCGTGGGGAAGAGAGCTCATCACGCCCTCCGACGATGCCCTGCACCCTACTCCCGCGGCGCGTTCACGTCGACGGCGCTGCGCGAAGGCCGCCTTCTGGCGCGACCGAGCGCGAGGGCGGAGAGACAGAGCGCGGCGAAGAACGCCCGCTCGGAGCTCGGCATCGACGGCGCCGCCGGCACGCTGCAGCCTCCCGAGCCGCCGCTGCCCGGGGCCGGGCTGCTCGCATCCACCGTCGCTGCGGCGCCCGCGTCCGGACTAACCGCGCCGCCGGAGTCGGGGCCGGTGGTGCTGCCTGCATCGGGCTTCGCGCTCGGTGGACCGAGCTGCGAGCTGATGTACTTGCTCGGGTCGTCGACCTTCGTGCCGACGGGCGGGAGGCGGAGCTCGACCCAGGTGTACGCCTCGGGCGAGGCGGAGGAGACGAGGACCAGCTCGGGGACCAGCCGGTCGTTGGCCGCCTTCTTGGGCTCCACCAGCGCGTAGAGGTTCGAGCCCTGGCCGTAGGGCGCCTGCACGCCCCACGTCGCGTTGACGAGCTCCCCATCGTTCTTCGGCGGCAGGTCCTCCTTCGGCACGCCGAAGGTGTTGAACTGGGCCGGGCGGTTCTCGAACGCGGCGAGCGCGCCGGTGCTGGTGGTCGGCGAGACGGGCACCGGCAAGGAGGTCGTGGCGCGCGCGATCCATCAGGAGGGACCGCGGTCGCATCAGCCGTTCGTCGCGGTCTCGTGCGGCGCCATCCCGCGCGAGCTCTCGGAGAGCGAGCTCTTCGGCCACGAGAAAGGGGCCTTCACCGGCGCCGTCAATCTGCGCCTCGGCTGCTTCGAGCGCGCGGACGGCGGCACGCTCTTCTTGGACGACGTGGACGACCTGCCGCTCGACATCCAGGTCAAGCTCCTGCGCGTGCTCCAGGAGGGGACGTTCACCCGCGTCGGAGGGGCGACCGAGGTCACGGTGGACGTGCGCGTGGTCGCCGTGACCAAGCTCCCTCTCACCACCGCCGAGCAGCGCCACAATCGCTTCCGAGACGACCTCTACTACCGCCTCGCGGGGCTCGAGATCCGGCTGCCGCCGCTGCGAGATCGCCTCGACGACGTGCTGCCCCTCGCCACGCACTTCCTGCAGGTGTGCGCCGCCAGCGAACACCGGACGCCGAAGCGGCTGACTCCTACCGCAGCGGAGCTCCTGATGCGGCACACCTGGCCGGGCAACGTGCGCGAGCTCCGACGGGCCATCGAGTCGGCCGTGGTTCTCAGCGCTCACGACGCCATCGAGCCGGAGGCCTTACCCTCCTACCTCCACGAAGGAGACCCGGAAGCCGAGCAGAGGCGCCTCTTCTCTCTGCACCTCGACCAGGCCGAGCGACTCGACTTCCAGGAGCTCGTCGCGGACTTCGAGGAGGAGCTCCTCTCCTGGGCGCTGCGTCGAGCGGCCGGCAATCGGGTGCGCGCCGCCGAGCTCCTCGGCCTGGCCCGCACGACGTTTCAGAGCCGCCTGGCCAAGCGGCAGGGAACCCCACCGCGCTGAACCTCGGCGTCGGTCCCGCGTCCGTCCTCAGTCCAGATTCCCGTCCTTCGTGAGCTCCTTCGACAATGCCTTGCGGAAGCTGAAGTCCGGGTCCTGCATGTAGCCCGGGTTCGCGCCGGGGTAGCCGAGGTGCGCGGCGGCGCCGGCCGAGCTCAGGTAGCCGAGCTTCACGAGCTGCACGGCGAACTCGAGCAGGTCCATCGAGGCCAGGGCGCGCTCGAGGGCCTGCTCGCGCTCCCCCGGGGTGAGCTGCGCGAAGACGCGGCCCCCGGGGAGCGCGCGGGCCGCGCCATCGAGAGTCAGCGTGAGGAGCGGCAGAAAGGCCAGCGCCGGTAGCTCCGGGTCGAAGAAGAGCGCGGGAGCTCCCACGTCGATCGCGCCGAGGGCATTCTTCGGGTCCCGGTGCTTGCCCGGGATCACCGTGTCGCAGAAGGCGGCGATGGTGCGGCCTTCGATCGTGTCGGGCGCGCCGCCCAAGGTGGGCAGGTCGAAGGGAGGCGCGGCATCGGGGCGCGCGTCCTTGCCGGGGGGCGGCCCACCGTCGGGAACGCCGCCGTCGGGGGCGGCCGGGCCGGGGCTCGAGCTGCAGCGCGGCAGGCCGAAGGTGGCGGCCGCGAGCGCGGCGAGCTGCACGAAGGCGCGGCGGTGGAGGGCCGCAGACCTGGCGGCGGGGCTCGCGTCCGAGCTCGCGGCGGGGCTCGCGGCGGGGCTCGCGTCCGAGCTCGCGGCAGCTTGCGCCGCGTCGCCAGGTAGAGTCTCGATCGTCGGGTCTCGTTCCTCGTGCATGCTCATCCCTTGGCGATGATGCGCGCCGCTGTGCGCTCGGCGATGGCGGAGATGGTCAGCGCCGGATTCACGCCGATGGCGCAGGGCACCGCGCTCGCGTCGCAGACGTAGAGCCGCTCGTGGCCGAAGACCTGGCCGTCGGCGTCGAGCACCCCGTCGGCCGCGCTCTCGGCCATGCGGCAGGCGGCGAGCAGGTGCGCGGAGGTGGTGCCCGCGAACTTGCGCGGCGTGGCGGGGAGCAGCGCCACCCCCGTCTTCTGGCCCACCTCGAGGACGATGCGTTCGAGCCGGTCGAGGTAGGCGTCGTTCGCCGACCTGTCCCCCTCCACGAGCTGCGGCGTCCCCTTCGCGTCCACGCTGATGGTGTGAAAGCCCGGGGCGAGGCCGAGCGCGGAGAAGGCGATCACCCGGTGCGGGAAGACCTGCTCGACGAAGCGCTTGTACTCCATCCCCCAGGCGCGGCGCGGCAGGACGGGGTGCTTGTCGGCGGCGAAGCTCGCGGCGAAGAGGGAGGGCTCGAGGCCCGCCCCCGGGTGGAGCGTGAAGCCGTCGGACTCGAACCAGTGGAAGGACATCACGGCCCCGTTGTCCTGCCCCTTGTAACAGAGGTAGCTCGAGAGGTCGTCGAACTCGGGGGGCAAGATACCGACGAAGGCGTGCTCGCCGTTGTTGCTGAAGTGCCGGCCAAGGTGCGCGCTGAGCTTGGTCAGATACTTCGCGGAGCGGAGCAGGAGCGCGGGAGTATGAATCCCGCCGCCGGCCACGATCACGCGCCGCGCGAGGAGCTCCTGCCCCTGCCCTCCCTGCCGATAGACCACCTTGTAGCCGTCGCTCCCCGCGGGCTCCAGGTGGTCCACCTCGGCCTCGGCGCGAAAGACGGCCCCCGCCCGCTCGGCCCCGGGGATGTAGTTGTGGAGCAGCGTCATCTTCTTGCCGAAGGTGCAGCCTTGGGCGCAGAAGCCGCAGCCCAGGCAATCGGTGTAGTTCAGGCGCGCGCGGTCGCAGCTCGCACCGGCGAGGTCGAGCATCTTGGCGAAGAGGCCCCCGGCCTTCGGGATCTCGTCCCAGACGAACTGGCGCACGAGGAGCATCTCCTCGGCCTTCGCGTAGTAGGGGTCCAGGCTCTCGCGCGAGAGCGCCGCGGGCCAGTAGGGGCGGCCCGCCTCGTCCTTCGCGCGGAAGGAGTGGCGCGGCATGCGAAAGTGCGCCCCGTCCATCGGAATCGAGGCCCCGCCGACCATCTTGCCCGTGCGGAAGGCCAGGTTTCCCGCCGAGACCACGAGGTCCACGATGCCGTTGATGTACTTCGGCTCGTCGGACTGGCGGAAGGTGGCGAGCGACCTCCGCGGTCCGCGCTCGAGGACCACGACCCTCATCCCCGCCTGCGCCAGACGACACGCGGGGATGCTGCCGCCGTAGCCCGAACCCACAACGGCGACATCTACGGTCTCGGTGGCCATGCGTCTCTCCGCCTGCGGCGCGAGGCGCTACGCTAGCCGCGCCAGCCAGCGCTTGGCAAGCGCACGGACAGCGCGCGGACGCGCACGGTGATCACGGACCGTCGGTCAAGGATGCCCGGGGGAGGGTGACACTGGCCAGGGAGGGGTGGGGAAGCGCGAGCGCCGGTGGGCGCACGCGGAGCACGGGGGTGGATCGGTGCGGCGGGGAGGGGGTGCTTGTTTGCTTCTTTTCTTGTGTGTGTGCAACCACAGACATCCTTGACGCTAAACCAGCACTCTGCTAGTATTAGCCTTATTCATGCTGGCACGCAAACGCAAATCCTCCTCGGGTGATGGCAGGTATTCGGGCACACGTTCGCCGGCGGGTTCTGCGAAGCAGCTCCCGTTGCCACTGCGGGAGGCGACGGGCTGGGGCGGGAAGCGCACGGGTGCGGGAAGGAAGAAGCAGCCGGGGAGCGGATTGCCGCATCGGGCGCGACCGCTCCTCGCGAGCCGGTTTCCGGTGCACATCACGATGAAGGTCGTGGAGGGGCTACCGAATCTGCGCGCGAAGCCGCAGCTCCGGGTGATCGAGGGCGCATTTCGGGCGGCGCTTGGCCGCCACGGGCTCAATCTCGCCCACTACTCGATCCAGAAGAACCACCTGCACCTCATCACGGAGGCCAAGGACCGGGACGTCCTGATGAAGGGGCTCCGGGGGCTGGCGATTCGCCTCGCCCGGCGACTCAACGACCGCCTCGGGCGGCACGGGCGGGTCTTCGCCGACCGCTACCACCAGCGCATCTTGCGCACGCCGAGCGAGACGAAGCACGCCCTCAGCTACGTGCTCCAGAACCGACGGAAGCACTGCGCGCCGGTGCCGCCCTCGGGAGAGCCCACGGTCGGCGAGCCACGGACCTGGCTCCTGCACACGGGGTGGAAGCTGCGAGGGAAGCTGCGTACGGACGAAGTCCCAGGACGCTGAGCTTCGAGAGGACCCCGCGCGCGCGTGTGCCCGCCGCCGGCGAAGTGGGGCCGCCTCGAGGCGCATGACCGATCATCGTGGCTCACACCGGACCCGCGCGCAGCACGGTCGGCGGCGAATGATTCGTGGCGTTTTCCCCCCTCGCGCGGTAGAGAGGGCGCATGGTGCACGGGGCGGAGTTGCGGCGGGAAACCAGCGGCCAGGACGGTTCGCTCTGAGGCGCGCGGTCCGCAGGTCGGTCGCGTCGGGCAAGACGCCCAAGCCGCTCACCTCCGTGGAGCTCACCCGCTGGGCCGAGGCGCTCTACAGCGCCAGCGCCTCCGAGCCTCCCTTGCGCGGGGCGATCCTCACCATCGAGCAGCTCGAGCTGCACGCCAGGACGCTGGCCGCCACCCACCGCGTGGCGCCTCGCCGAGGCAGCGGGCGCCTCCTGAAGCGGCTCACCGACTCGGAGCAGGTGATCCTCCAGTGTCACGCGCTCATGTCGGAGGCCCACGCGGGGGGGCGCCGCCTGACGCCGGCCGCCGAATGGCTGCTCGACAACCACTATCTGATCGAGGAGCAGATCCACCTGGCGCGCAAGCACTGCCCCCCGGGCTACAGCCGCCAGCTCCCGCGCCTGGCGGGGGGCGAGTCGCCCGGGTTGCCCCGCGTCTACGACCTGATCCAGGAGCTCATCTCCCACGTCGACGGTCGCGTTGACGACGACGCACTATCTCGCTATTTAGCAGCATACCAGTCGGTGACGCACCTGACGCTGGGCGAGCTCTGGTCGGTGCCGATCATGCTGCGCCTGGCGCTGGTCGAGAACCTGCGACGCGTCGCGCAGAGCGTGAGCTGGCAGCGCGCGCACCGCGATAGCGCGCTGGCGTGGGCCCAGCGGATCAACTCACCGGGCGAGGGGCACGAGAGCGCCCTGCTCGTGCTGGCGGACATGGTGCGCGAGGACCCTCCCTTCTCGACGGCCTTCGTCGCGCAGTTCACGCAGGCGCTGCAGGGCGGCGGCGGGGCACCCACCGGCTTCGTCACGGCCTGGCTCGAGCACCGCCTGGCCGAGCGGGGCCAGACCATCGAGGAGGTCGTGCGCTGCGAGAGCCGCAGTCAGGCCGCGGACCAGGCGTCGATGGCGAACAGTATTGCTAGCCTGCGCTTCGTGAACGCCACCGAGTGGCACACCTTCGTCGAAGCGCAGAGCGCGACCGAGCAGATCCTGCGGGGCGAGCCATCCGGGGTGTACGGCGCGATGGACTTCGCGACCCGCGACAGCTACCGGCACGTCGTCGAGGCCCTCGCACGGCGGCGCCGCATCGACGAGGAGGAGGTGGCCCGCACCGCGGTGGCGCTGGCCGCCGAGGCGCACGCCCGGGACAGCGACGGCGTCGGGGCGCACGTGGGGTATCTCCTCGTGGACGAGGGGAGGCCGCAGCTCGAACGGGCTCTCCGCGACGAGGTGCGCCCGCGCCTCCTACGACCGCGGCTGGTGCGCAACCTGAAGCTCCTGGCCTACCTCGGCCCCGTCGCGCTTTTCACCGCCGCGGCTTTCGCGTGGGTCGTGCACCGCTCCGCGACCGCCGCGCTGTCCGCGAGAGTGGCTCTGGCGCTCGCCGCCGCGGTGGCCGCCTCGCAGTGCGCAATCGCTCTCGTGAACTGGGTGGCCTCGGTCACCTGGCGGCCTCGCGGTCTGCCCCGCCTGGACTTCGAACACGGCATCCCCGACGCGTGCCGCACGCTGGTGATCGTCCCCACGCTGTTGACCCGGCCGGAGCGCATCGCCGAGCTCATCGAAGGACTCGAGCTGCGGTACCTCGCCAACCGCGACCCGAACCTCTGGTTCGGCCTCCTCACCGACTTCGGCGACGCCAAGACCGAGCACCTCCCGGGCGACGAGGAGCTGCTCGAGCGCGCCTCGGGCGACATCCGCGGGCTGAACGACCGCTACGGCGGCGCCGCACCGGGACGCTTCTTCCTCTTTCACCGCCCCCGCCTCTTCAACCAGCAAGAAGGGTGCTGGATGGGCCGGGAGCGGAAGCGGGGCAAGCTCGAGGACCTGAACGCCCTCCTCTGTGGGGAGGACCGGCAGTGCTTCAGTCGCATCGTGGGGGACGCCTCGGAGCTCGACTCCGTCCGCTACGTCATCACGCTCGACACCGATACGAACCTGCCGTGGGGGGCCGGGTGGCGCCTCGTGGGCGCCGCCGCGCATCCTCTGCATCGCCCGCGGCTCGACCTCGCGAAGCGACGCCTCCTCCGCGGCTACGCCATCCTTCAGCCCCGCGTGGCCAGCTCGCTGCAAAGCTCCCAGCAGAGCCACTACGCGCGGCTCCTCGCCGGCGAGGTGGGCCTCGACCCCTACACGCGCGTGGTCTCCGACCTCTACCAGGACCTCTTCGGGGAGGCCTCCTTCATCGGCAAGGGGATCTACGACGTGGGGGCCTTTCGCCGGCTGCTCGACGGGCGCTTCCCCGACAACACGGTGCTGAGCCACGACCTGCTCGAGTCCTGCTATGCCCGAACCGGGCAGTGCAGCGACGTGGAGCTGCTCGAAGACTCTCCCTCGCGCTACCTGACGGACGTGAGCCGTCGCCACCGCTGGATGCGCGGCGACTGGCAGATCGCCCCCTGGCTGGGCACCCGCACCAGCGACGCCGCGGGACAGCGCCTGAGGCCGTGGCTCGCGGCGCTCGGCTGGTGGAAGATCTTCGACAACCTGCGTCGCGCCTTTCTCGCGCCGGCCTACGTGCTCTTGTTCCTGCTCGGCTGGCTCGTGCTCCCCGCGCCCGTCTCCTGGACGCTCGGGGTCCTGGCCCTGCTCCTCGGCCCCGAGCTCCTTCCGGGGCTGGCCGAGCTGACCCAGCGCCCGGCGAAGCTCCCCTGGCGCTTGCACCTCGCGACCGTGGCCCGCTCCACCGCGCGCCGCCTGAGCAAGATGACGCTCTGGGTGGCCTTTCTCCCCTTCGAGGCCGTGGTCGCCCTGGACGCGGCGCTGCGCTCGCTCTGGCGCATGTTCTTCAGCCACAAACGCCTGCTCGAGTGGCAGACCGCCGCCGCCGCCGAGAGCGGAGCGGCGTCGCGCTTCGGCCCGGTGCTGCAGCGGATGTGGGTCGCACCGGCCGTGGCAATCGCCACCGCGGCCTTCCTGGCCACGAGGGCCCCTGCGAAAGCGGGCGTCTCCGCGAGTCTGGTCCTCGTGCTCTGGCTCCTCTCCCCCCTCATCGCATGGTGGGTCAGCCGGCCGGTGCGACCCCCCTCGAGCCGGCTCGCCGCCGAGGAGGTGGGCTTTCTGCGGCAGGTGGCCCGACTCACCTGGCGCTACTTCGAGGTCTTCGTCGGCCCTCGCGACAACTGGCTCCCCCCGGACAACGTCCAGGAGCTCCCCGGGCTGCGCGTGGCGCATCGCACCAGCCCCACCGACCTGGGCCTCTCGCTGCTCTCCAACCTGGCGGCGCACGACCTCGGGTACCTGAGCGGCGGGCAGCTCCTCGACCGCACCGCCCGCTCCATCGAATCGATGGAGACGCTCGAGCGTCACCGGGGGCACTTCTTCAACTGGTACGAGACGGAGACGCGCAAGCCCCTCGCCCCGCTCTACGTCTCCTCCGTCGACAGCGGCAACCTCGTGGGGCACGTGCGCGTGCTGCGCAGCGGGCTCCTCGAGCTCGCGACGGCCCCGGCGTTGCCCGCAAGGGCGCTCGACGGCCTGCGCGACACGTTCGGGGTCCTGACCGCGCAGCTCGGCGGGCGCGACGAGCCGCAAGCGCGCTGCGACCCCGAGGCGTTCGCGACCTGCTCGCGGCTCCTCGAGACGCGCGCGCACGGACTCTCCGCCACGCGGAGCTGGCTGGAAGTGCTGAGCGCGGCCTCCGCGCGCCTCGCCGAGTCGTGCGATCGGCAGCGCCACCCCGAGGCCTCCTGGTGGGCCAGCGCCTTCGATCGGCACGCGCGGGCCTTTCTGGCCGACCTGACCGAGCTGGCCCCCTGGCTCGCGCTCCCCCCCGACCCGCGCGACGCGGATACGGCGCGGTGTCTCGCGGAGCTCGACGGCGCCGCCACCCTCGAAGCGCTCGGCCGCCTCGCGCAACAGGCGGCCGAAACGCTGGGGGCTGATGGCGCGCTGGGGTCCGTCCGTCCCGAGAATCCACGTGCCGCGCTGCTCGAGGCCCTGCGCCTCGGCGCCGAGGCTGTCTTCGCGCGCCTGCAGCAACTCGAGACGCTCGGGCAACGCTGCCTGGGCCTGGCCGACGCGGAGTTCTCGTTCCTCTTCGATCGGCAGCGCAAGCTCTTGGCCATCGGCTACTGGGTCACCGAGCGCCGGCTGGACAAGAGCTTCTACGATCTCTTGGCGTCGGAGGCCCGCCTCGCGAGCTACCTGGCCATCGCCTCGGGCGAGCTCCCCTTCGAACACTGGTTCGCCCTAGGCCGCCGCCTGACCACCGCGCGCGGGAAGCAGGCGCTGCTGAGCTGGAGCGGCTCGATGTTCGAGTACCTGATGCCGCTCCTCGTGATGCCCGCCTACGAGGGGACGCTCCTGCACGAGACCTGCGCCGCGGCGGTGGCCCACCAGATCGCCTACGGCCGCCAGCGCGGCGTGCCCTGGGGCGTCTCCGAGTCCTGCTTCGGCCTGACCGACGTCGAGGGGACCTACCAGTACCGCGCCTTTGGCGTCCCCGGCCTCGGCCTGCAGCGCGGGCTCGGCGACGACCTCGTCATCTCGCCGTACGCCTCGACCCTGGCGCTCCTCGTGGACCCCGAGCGGGCCTGCGCCAACCTGCGCCGCTTGTCGGACGAGGCGTGCGTGGGAGCGTACGGCTTCTACGAGGCGGTAGACTTCACGCCCACGCGCGTGCCCGAGGGGCAAAGGAGCACGCTCGTCCGCTCCTACATGGTCCACCACCACGGCATGAGCTTGCTCGCGCTCGGCCAGGCGGTGCTGGGCCCCGAGATGCAGCGTCGCTTCCTGAGCAACCCGGAGCTGCGGGCGGCTACGCTCCTCCTGCAGGAGCGCATCCCCAAGGTCCACGCGCTGATCCACCCGCACGCCCGCGAGGCGCAGGTGTCGCGGCGCGTGGTCCGCAGAGGCCCGGAGACGGTGAACCGCGTGCTCACAAACCCGAACACCCCCATCCCCGAGGTGCAGCTCCTCTCGAACGGTCGCTACCACGTGATGGTCTCGGCCGCCGGCGCCGGCTACAGCCGCTGGAACGACCTGGCCGTGACGCGCTGGCGCGAGGACCCCACCTCGGAGACCTTCGGCGTCTTCTGCTTCGTCGGCGACCGGGCGACGCACCGGAGCTGGTCCAGCGCCTATCAGCCGCTGCTCCACGCCGGCCGACACTACGAGGCGATCTTCACGCCGGGGCGGGCCGAGTTCCGCCGCCAGGACGATCAGATCGAGACGCACACCGAGATCGCGGTCTCCGCCGAGGACGACCTCGAAATCCGCCGCCTCCGTCTGACCAACCGCTCGGCGTCCCCGCGCGCGCTCCAGGTCACCGCCTACGCGGAGGTCGTGCTCGCTCCGGGCGTGGCCGACGAGCTTCACCGCGCCTTCAGCAACCTGTTCGTGCACGCGGAGCTCGTCCCCGAGCACGGCGCCCTCCTGATGACGCGGCGCCCGCGCTCCGCCGAGGAGCGCCCGCCCTGGATGTTCTGCATGCTCCAGGCGCGCTCCGCCGACGCGGGCCCGTGCAGCTACGAGCTGGAACGCGTGCGCGCCATCGGTCGTGGCCGGAGCCTTCGTCGACCCGCCTTTCTCGACGACTTCGGCCCGCTCTCCGGACAAGCCGGGGCGCTGCTCGACCCGTGCGTCGCCGCCCGTCGCGCCGTGGAGCTCGCGGTGGACGGCAAGGTCCAGCTCGACCTGGTGATCGGCGCGGCCGCGACGCGCGAGGCGGCCCTGGCGCTCGTCCTGAAGTACCAGGACCACCGCATGGCGGACCGGGTCTTCGAAGCCGCGGGAACGCACAGCCGCGCCGCGCTCGGGCACCTCGGAGCCAGCGAACGTGAGGCTCTGCAGTACGCCCAGCTCGCCTCGGCCGTGATCTTCCCGGTGGGCGCCTACCGGGCCCCCGGCAGCATTCTCCTGCGCAACAGGAAGGGCCAATCGGGGCTCTGGGGCCACACGATCTCCGGCGACCTCCCGATCGTGCTGCTCCGCGTGAGCGACGCGGAGAACCTCCACCTCGTGCGCACGCTCCTCGGGGCGCACGCCTACTGGCGCACGCGCGGCCTGCTCACCGACCTCGTGATCTGGAACGAGGACGCCTCCGGCTACCGGCGGGTGCTGAACGATCAGATCATGGGACTCATCGCCTCGGGGACCGAGGCCCAGCTCGTGGACCGCCCGGGCGGCGTCTTCGTCCGGCACCTCGACACCTTCCCCGAGGAGGACCGCGTGCTTCTGCAGGCCGTGGCCCGCATCGTGATTCGCGACGGCGAAGGACCGCTCGAACAGCAGCTCGAGCGCTGGAGGGAGGCGTCTCTCACGTCGCGCCCCCCGATGCTGGCCCTCGCGCGCCCCGCCCCGTCGCCTCCGCCGGCCGAGCCCTCGGGGTCCGTGCGGCGGGACCTGATCTTCTCGAACGGCACGGGCGGCTTCACGCAGGACGGGCGCGAGTACATCGTGGACCTCCCGCCCGGCCGGCAGACCCCCGCCCCCTGGGTCAACGTCATCGCCAATGCGCAGCTCGGCACGGTGGTCAGCGAGAGCGGCAGCGCCTACACCTGGTACGGCAACTCGCAGCTCTACCGCCTCACCCCCTGGAGCAACGACGCGGTCAGCGACCCGAGCGGCGAGGCGATCTACCTCCGCGACGACGAGGGGGGGCAGACCTTCAGTCCCACGCCCGGACCAAGGCCCGGCGAGGGCCCGTACGCCTGCCGTCACGGCTTCGGCTACAGCGTCTTCGAGCACCAGCACGACGGGCTGCAGACCGAGCTGACGACCTACGTGGCCATCGAGGCGCCGGTGAAGTTCTGGGCGCTCAAGATCCGGAACCTGAGCGGCCGCAGCCGGAGCGTCAGCGTCTTCGCCGCGGTGGACCTCGTCCTCGGGGACCTGCGTTCGCGGCAGGCCATGCACGTCATCACCGAGCTCGATCCGCTCACGGGCGCCATCCTGGCGCGCAACAGCTACAGCAGCGACTTCCCCGAGACCGTCGCCTTCTTCGACTGCAGCGAGACGGTCCGCAGCGTGAGCGGCGACCGCGCCGAGTTCTTGGGACGCAACGGCGATCCGTCGAGCCCGGCCGCGCTGCGGCTGCGGCGGCTGAGCGGGCGACTCGGCCCGGGGCTCGACCCGTGCGCCGCGATGCAGACGCGGCTCGAGCTCCCCGAGGGGGCCGAGCGCGAGGTCGTCTTCATCCTGGGCGCCGCGCCGAGCGCCGCCGAGGCCGTCGCGCTGGTCCAGCGCCACCGCGGCAGGCGCGTCGCGCGCGTGGCGCTCGAGGAGGTCTGGCGCTACTGGAACGACAAGCTCGGCGTGCTGCACGCTGAGACCCCCGACGCCGCGGTCAACGTGCTCTTGAACGGGTGGCTCCCCTACCAGGTGCTCTCCTGCCGCATGTGGGGCCGGAGCGGCTTCTATCAGTCCGGCGGGGCCTACGGCTTTCGCGACCAGCTCCAGGACTGCGTGGCCCTGCTCCATCAGACGCCCGAGCTCTCGCGGGAACACCTTTTGCGTTCGGCGGCCCGGCAGTTCGTCGAGGGAGACGTGCACCACTGGTGGCACCCACCGAAGGGGCGCGGCGTCCGCACGAGCTGTTCGGACGACTACCTGTGGCTCCCCTACGCCGTCTGCCGCTACGTGGCCTTCACCGGCGACACGGGGGTGCTCGACGAGCAGGTGCCCTTCCTCGCGGGCCGACAGCTCACCGACGGGGAGGAGAGCTACTACGATCTGCCGAGCCGCTCCGATCAGAGCGGGACGCTCTACGAGCATTGCGCGCGAGCGCTCCTCAACGGCCTGCGCGTGGGGGCGCACGGCCTGCCCCTGATGGGGAGCGGCGACTGGAACGACGGCATGAACCGGGTGGGCCACCGGGGCAAGGGGGAGAGCGTCTGGCTCGGCTTCTTCCTGCACCACGTGCTCTCGCAGTTCGCGACGCTAGCGGCAGCGCGGGGGGACGAGCCCTTCGCGCGGCGCTGCGGGGAAGCGGCCGGCGCGCTCGAGGCCGCGCTCGAGACGCACGCCTGGGATGGGGAGTGGTACCGGCGGGCCTACTTCGACGATGGGGAACCTCTCGGCTCGGCGGGGAGCGCGGAGTGCCGCATCGACGCGCTGCCGCAGGCCTGGGCCACCATCGCGGAGGTGGGCGCGCCCGGGCGCCGCCGGCTGGCCCTCGACGCGGTCTGGTCCGAGCTCGTGTGCCAGGAGCCGCCGCTCGTGAAGCTCTTCGCGCCCCCCTTCGAACGCTCCGCCCAGGAGCCGGGCTACATCAAGGGCTATCCGGCGGGCGTGCGCGAGAACGGCGGGCAGTACACGCACGGGGCCGTGTGGGCCGCTCTCGCCTTCGCGCTCGCCGGACGGAGCGAGCAAGCCGCGGCTCTCGTCTCGCTCCTGAACCCGATCAACCACGCGCTCGACCCCGCGGGAGTCGACCGCTACAAGGTCGAGCCCTACGTGCTCGCCGCTGACGTCTACAGCCATCCGGCGTGGGCCGGTCGCGGCGGCTGGACCTGGTACACCGGCTCGGCCGCCTGGTTCTATCGCCTGCTCCATGAGGTCATCCTGGGCCTCGAGCGGCGGGTCGACCGGCTGCACGTCCAGCCGCGGGTCCCGGCGGCGTGGACGAGCTTCAAGGTGCACTACCGCTACTACGCGACCTTCTACCACCTGCTCTTCACGCAGGACCCGCTGCACGCCGGTCCGCCGACCCTGACGCTCGACGGCGCGACGCTCGCGGGGAACGTGCTCCCGCTCGCCGACGACCGCCGGGACCACACCGTCGAGGTGCGCTTCGGCCCTTCCGCCGCCGAGGGCCCCCCTGCTACGGTACGCGCCAGTTGAGCGCGTGACCGGGCTTCGTCTCGAACGCGGAGGGTGACGCCGATGAGTAGCTCCTCGCGAGACATCGTCTTGCTGTGCAACCCGCAGGCCGGCGGCCACTGGAAGGCCCTGGCGGAGATCCTCGACTCCGAGGAGGCGCAGCACGCGCGGCGCATCGTCACCGACTCGATCGACGATCTGGGCCCCGCGCTCGAGGAGCTCGGCAAGCGCACCGAGCTGGTCTGCATCTACGGCGGAGACGGCACGATCCAGCGCGTGCTCGACCGCGTTTGCCGCCAGGCCCGCGCCCGCCGGCCGCGCTTCGCCTTCATCGGGGGCGGCACGATGAACGTCGTGGCGCGCTGGTGCGGGCTGAGCGACACCCCGGCGCAGAATTTCCGCAGCGTGGTGCGGGCGCACCGCGCGGGACAGCTCCTCTTCAAGTCGGTGCCGCTCCTCGCCGTCCGCCACGGCGCCGAGCTCCACCACGGCTTCACCTTCGGCAGCGGCCCGCTGGTCCGCCTGCTCTCGCAGTTCGAGAAGAGCAGTAAGAGCCTGGTGCAGGTGGCGAACACCGCGGTCCGCTCGCTCTCCGCCGTCTGGAGCAAGCGCCCGGCCGATTACGCGGCCCTCGTCGAGCCGATGCAGGCCCGGGTGCAGATCGACGGGGAGACGCTTCCGGCCGACCGCTTCACGCTGGTCTTCTGCAACACCACCGGCCGGCTCTTCGTGGGGACCGACCCCTTCGTCGAGCCGCGGACCCGCGACACCTTCCACGTCGCCGCGTACGCCATCACGCCGCGCGAGTTCTCGTTGATGATGCCGCTGCTCGCGCGGGGGCTCTTGCCCATCGATCCGCACGCGCTGCGCTCGCCGGTCTCCGCCTGGACCCAGGCCGCGCTCTCCTTCTTCGGGCGGGGGCAGTTCCCGACCGACCCGCGCTACGTGAACCGGCCCGCCTCGCACCTCGAGCTCGACAGCCCCGAGAGGATCTTCACGTTGGACGGCGAGGTGCTGGAGAGCGACGGTGAGCCGATCTCCGTCGAGCTCGGGCCCGCGATCGAGCTGGCCATGAGCTCGACGGTCGACGTGGTCCCGGGCATCCGGCTGGCGGCACGGATCGCGCGCAGCGCCACGGACCTCGCGCTCGGCACGCTCCGGCGCGGGATGTAGGTCGTGGGCCGCGAGACGCGCTCGAGAGGCACGACGCGCCTCCGGCAGGCCCCCTGGCTCCTCGCCTGCCTGCTGCCCCTCGCGTCGTGCATCAAGCACCTCGGTGACGAGAGCCTGGCCATCGGGGTCGGGCAGGTGGAGCGCGACTGCCTCGTGCCCGTGCCCCCGAACGTGACGGGCCTCGGCGCTCCTGTCTCGGTGGAGTGGCCCGGACGGTCGCTCTGGCTGTGGGAAGAGCTGACGCTGAAGGCCACGCCCACCGAGCCCGAACGGCGCGTACCGGCGGCTGCCGCTATGGTCGGCGACGCAGGCCTCGCGTGCTCCCAGGGCGTGAGCCTGCTGCGCGGACCTGGCGGTCAGCTCCTCTCGCTCCTCGCCCTCGACCCCGAAGAGCTCGCGGAAAACGCCGCACGCACCGACGGGAAGCGCGTCGCGCTGCGCGCCGTCGGGGGCTTCGTGCACGGCGGGCAAGCCACGATCTACTACGACAAGCTCCTCCTCGGCCCCGGCGTCTTCGACGCGGAGGTGCTGGGCACGGGGCTCTGCACGCAAGCGGCGCCCGATCGCCCGTGCGAACGGGTCCGCCCGGCGCGGGCCCGGCACGAACCGTTTCTGCTCTGGCTGCGCCCCGGACCGAGCTTTGGGGCGAGCGCCTTCGTGGATCGCGACGGCTTCGCGTATCTGCACGGCTGCCAGCAGGTGGGAGCGTTCGACCACCGCTGCAGCGTGGCGCGCGTGAAACCCGAGGAGGCCGCAAACCCCGCCGCGTACCGCTACTACGACGGCCTCGGCGCGAGCTGGAAGGAGAGCGCAACGGGCGCGGGCCTTCTGGCCTCGGGGCCGCCGCTCGTGACGGCCGGCTACAACGCCTTTCTCCGACGGTACACGATGGTGGGTCTCGCGTATCTGGGCGAGCGCGTCGAGGTTCGGGTGAGCGACCGGCCCGAAAGCGCGTTTTCCGACCCGCTGCGCCTCTTCGACGCGGTGAAGCCTACCGAGTGGTTCGTGCAGGGAGGACGCGAGCACGCCGCCCTGCGACGCGAGGACGGACGCACCGTCGCGGTGAGCTACCACGTGGGCAACGCAGGGGCGGCCACGGGGCTGCACCTCGTGTCCTTCCGCTTCGACGAGGACTACCGGCGATGAGCGCTTCGTCCGGGACGTACGCGAGCCGCCCGCGCCCCACTCGCCTCGCCTCGCGGACCCTCGTCGCACTGCTGTGCGCGAGCGTGACCGCCACCGTCGCGCCCACGCTGGCGAACGGCACGCCCCGCGCCGCCGAGGCCGCGCCGCCCCGGAGCTCGGGCGCGACCGAGCCGCGCTTCGAGTTTCTCGCCCCCTTCCGCTCGATCTCGCTCAATGCCTCCGCCTCGCGGGACACCCCCGCCGTGGGAGTGGTCTTCCTCCCCCGCACCGTGCTCAGCGCCGGAGGCCAGTTCAGCGTCTTCACGCTGCGCGCGGCGGGCCTCACCTCCCGGCTCGGCATCTACGGCATGGTCGAGCTGGACGGCAACAACTCCACCACCGTCGGCTTCCCCTGGTTCAACGGCGACGTGCGCTTCTGGCGCGGCCTCTTCGGCTACTCGGTGGCCATCGCGTTCGACCGCCTGGCGCGAAGGTGGTGCGATCGCGGGTGCGCGCTCGAGGCCTCCGTCTCGTTTCGGCACGAGAGCGATCACCTGACCGCCTCGAACTCCTCGGGCGAGGGGACGACCGAGTACCTCACCTCCTCCCAGGTGGGCGACTGCATCATGCTGGACGCGGCGGCCCGCTATCCGCTCGGCCGCTTCGAGTTCACGGCCTCTCTGCGCCACAAGTTCTTCCTCCCCGGTCGCAGCAGCTACAGCCACGGCCCGGGGGTGGAGCTCATCGCGCGCTGGCGTCGCTTCCGCTACCTGCACCCCTTCGTCTCGTTCTTCGCCGAGTACCTGGTCGGCGTGCGCACCGTCCCCGCAGACCGCCGGACGCAGTACGGCACGCGCGGCTTTCCCGACGCGTATCTCGTGCGGAGCCTGCTCGGCGTGGCCGTCCCCTCCCGGGTCGGGGACATCTACCTGTTCGCGGACGGGACCGTGGGGCACCGCAAGGGCCTGGCGGTCTTCACCGAAGAGGCCACCCTCGGCGGCGGCGTGCGCTTCGCCTTTCCGTAAGGGCGCGAGGCCTGGACCGCCGAGTGGCCGGCAGGTGGTGCCAACTGTCACCCCCCGCTGGCGCTCCCCGCTGTAATTCCACGCCAATTCCACGCCGATTCCACGCACCCGGCTGGCATGTGCCGTGCAAACGCCCGTGGGCATGAAAGCCTGCAGGCAGTCCCCCCAGGCCGTAGCCGGCCTGCTGGTCGCGTCCATTCTGCTCTGTGCCGGCCCCGCGCAGGCGACGAAGGGCTCGCCCCGTCAGCTCGTGAGCCCGCAGCGCGTCCGCAGCATCGGCCCGCGCAGTCCCGTGCCGACCTACTCCGCGGATGGACGCGCCCCTCTGAACGACCTCTACGCCGCCTACGACAAGATGGCCCGGGACCACGGCTGGATCCGCGAGGTGATCTACCGGCAGGGCGTCACCGTCGACGGCAAGCGCTATCGCCTCCCCGTCGTGACCTACCGTACCCCGTGGACCGGCAAGGCCATGTGGATCACCGCGGGCATCCACGGCGAAGAGCCCTCGGGGCCGAACGCGCTGGCCCAGGCTACGACGCTGGAGAAGCTGGCGCAGGTCGCGAAGGACCGCCACATCCCGATGGTTCTCATGCCGCTCATCAACCCCGCCGGCTACCGCAAGAACTGGCGGCACCCGAACACGCCGCGCAACGAGGACAAGAGCCAGAGCGTCTCCGATGCGTGGGGCGTGCTGGCCGGCCTGCCGAAGGAGGGTCAGGACCCCATGCGGCCGCGGGCGGCCAAGCCGAGCAGCGCCGGCGCACACGCGATCACCACCTGGATCGCCCGCATGTCGGCCCGGTACCCGACCTTCGACCATCTCGATCTCCATCAGGACGACCTGCTCGCCCCGGGCACCTCGTACCTCTACTCGCAGACCAAGGCCGGGGCCAACGACCCCGTGGCCAAGATGCTCCGCACCCTGGTGCGCCAGAGCGGCTTCCCCACGGTGGACGGACGCAACGTCCCCGCGCTCGCCGCGAACGGCCTCCCCACCGTCACCGGCGTCACGCGCTTCGGCGAGAAGATCGTCCGGGGCATCGTGCCCACCGTCAACGACGGGTCGATCAACGATCTGATGGCCGCCACGCGGGTCATCCTCGACGGCAAGGTGGTGCGAAAGCGCGGCGCCAAGAGCGTGGTCATCCCCGATCTCGCGCTGCAGGGGCGCCCGGGTGGCAAGAATCCGATCGAGACCCACACGCGCATCCTCTTCTCGGTGGAGAAGATCTGGGACCTCCTGAACCGACCCGCGCCACGCAAGCCGGCGCGCAAGGGGAAGACCTCATGAACTCCTCGACGACCCACGCCACGGGACGTCTCCAGGCCCTCGCCGCTCTCGTCGCCACGTGCGTGCTCTGCGGCGCCTCCTCGGCTTCGGCCCTCGAGGGGTCGCGCGCGGTCGGCAAGATCGGCCCCCGCACGCCGGTGAAGACCTACTCGCGCGACGGCCGCGCCTCGCTCAACGACCTCTACGCCGCCTACGATCGCCTGGCCCAGGAGCACGGCTGGATTCGTGAGGTGGTCTACGTGGCGCGTACCACCGTCGACGGCAAGCGCGTGCGCCTGCCCGTGGTGGCCTACCGCACGCCCCAGCAGGGCAAGGCGATCTGGATCGTGTCCGGCGTCCACGGCGAGGAGCCCGCCGGGCCGAACGCGCTGGCGCAGAAGAAGAACGTGGACCGGCTGGCGAAGATCGCCAAGGAGCGCGGCATCCCGATGGTGGTCATGCCTCTTCTGAACCCCGCCGGCTACCGCAAGAACTGGCGCTACCAGAACATCCGGCGCAACTGGCGCAAGGGCAAGAGCGTCTCGGACGTGGACCACCTGGTCCTCGGCCTGGCGGAGGCGGGACAGGACCCGACGAAGACCATCCGCGCGAAGGCCATCAGCCCGCTCTCGCGCGACGTGACCACCTGGATCGCGAAGATGTCCACGGCGTACCAGCCGGTGCTTTGGCTCGACTCCCACGAGGACGAACGCAACAAGGGGACCTACTCGTACGTCTACTCGCAGACCGCGACGGGCGCCAAGGACCCCGTGGCCCAGGCGCTGCGCAAGATCCTCGGCCGGGCCGGCTTCCCCTCGCAGCGCAGCGGCAAGACGCGCTTCGGCGAGACGATCGTGAACGGCGTCGTCTCCAACCTCGGCGACCGGTCGCTCGAGGACCTGGCGGCCCGGGACCGCGTGGTGCTGGACGGCAAGGTCGTGCCCAAGCCCGCCGCGCGCAGCGTGATCGTCCCCGAGACGCCGGTCCGGCACGCCCTCCCCGCGCGCGTCGCGGTCCACGGCAAGATCTTCCGCTCGGTGGAGAAGTTCTGGGACCTGCTCATGGCGGGCGAGTAGCCCGGGGCTCCACCCGACAGGCGACCCGGCCCCTTCTTCTCCCCTCCTAGCCTGGCTGAAACCGCCGCTGCCGCAGGGGCACGCGGCCGAGCCGCCGTCCCCGACGAAGCACGCCCACCGCTGCACCACCGGTCGAAGCCTTTCACGCAACTAGCCGCGCTCGTGCCGCTCGACCTCCCGCGGCCACCACGCCGTTCGTCCTCCGAGGACTCCGACCTGCCCACGACCGGCCGCAATCGGTGCGTGGCGCGGACCTTGCGTAGTTCCTGCCTGGAGTCACCCAGGGAGGAATGGATGTCCCATCGCCGTCGCGCTCTCTCGTTCGCTCGTCCACGCCACGCGGCCCTCGCCCTCCTGCTCGGGCTCGCGCTGGCGAGCTCAGCGCACGCGCGCTCCGGCGGCTGGCCGGGTCGCGACACGACCACCCGACGCGCCCCAGGTGGCGAGAGCTCGGGCGCCTTCAGGCGGTGGGCCCCGCGCATCCTGACCCTGACTGGGGCCGCCCTCGTGATGGCGACCCTCTCCACCAGCGGCTTCAACGTGCGCTGGCGGCGCGGCAACGAGGAGGTGCAGGTCTCGCAAGACGAGGAAGGGCTGCTCGTCGAGGGGTACGGGCGTCGAGACCACGCGCCGGGGATCGGCCGCTGGGCCGCGGGCCTGATCATGCAGTTTCTCGGCCGCCGCGCCGACCCGATGATGCACAACGAGCACCCCGAGGCGCGTCACCAGGCCGAGGTCATCGAACAGCTCGCTGAGCGCCACGGCTGGAGCCGCTGAGCCGAAGCGCGCTCACCGACGGACGTGTCGCATTTGACGGCACCTCGCCTCACGGCGCGCCCAGATGCTCCTCGACGGCTGTTGCAACTGAGATCGGTTCGCGTTTCCACCGGCGGCACGCCGTAGCGACGAGGCCGGCGACGAGATCCGGTCGTCTCCTTCGCCTGCTGGCGAGCGCGACGACGCTCAGCGGGGTCGCCCGCACTCCACGACGAACGCGGCCACGTCGCGCGCAAACTGCTCCGGCACCTCCCAGTGCGCGGTATGCCCAACGCCGTGGTACTGAACCAGCCTCGACGAGCGCACCGCGCGCACCAGGGCATCGGTCGCCGCCCGGTCGACGATCGCATCCTGGTCGCCCCAGACGATCAGTGTCGGGGCTTCGAGGGTTGCGAGCTCGGCCAAATCATCGTCGTCGAGGAGCGACCTGAAGGTCTGGCTCCAGACGCGCGCCGGGACCTTCAGGCTCTCGGCAATCATCGCCTCCACGAACGTCTGGTCGACGGGGCGCGCGAACGTCCCCGCGGCGAAGTCTCGCACGAAGGCAGGATCGATGGGGTCGGTGAGGTCCCTGATACGTCGTCCTGCAGCCTCTACCGCTGGACCCGCCAGCCGGACGAACGAGCCCTCGAGGACGACGCCGGCGACGCGCTCGCGATGCTCCATCGCGAAGCGCCGTGCCACGAGGGACGCCGAGGAGTGACCCGCGACCACGACTCTCGCGAGACCGAGCGCCTCGAGCAATGCCTCGAGGTCTCGCGCGTAGTCACGTACCGAATATCCCGCGTCGGGCTTGTCCGACTCACCGTGACCGCGCTGCGAGACAGCGATCACGCGAAGCGACGTGGGGAGATGGCGGAGCACCAGCTCCCAGCTCCGCCACGAATCCGACAGGCCGGGGAGGAGAACGAGGACCTCCTTCGACCGCGAGTCTCCGAGGTCGACGTACGAGAGGCGGAGCTTCGTTCCGAGTACGACCGTCTGCTGGACGGGGGTCATTCCGCACCGAGCCCTCAGACCAGGATCTTGTCCACGTGGATGAGGTCGGCGAACTGCTCGTGCAGGATCGAGCCGGCGGCGCGGCGGCACTTGGAGAGCGCGCTCACGATGTAGCGCTGCGCGATGAAGACCTTGTGCTCGTCGCGCTCGGCCTCGTCGAGCAAGAGGTAGCCCACGTAAAGGTGCCCGTAGATGTCCACCAGTTCCTTGGCCGCCACGTCGGCGAAGGCCTTGTCGCCTCGCTCGGTGACGGTCTTCAGGCCTTCGAGGAAGAGGCGCCGCATCTCCTTCAGCGCGTCGCAGAGCCGGACGAGCGTCCCCTTGCGCGGGCGCTCCTCTTCGGCCGCGAAGTGCGCCCCGAGGAGGTCCTTCATCACGCCGCCGCTGGCCGCGACCACCTGCATCTGCGAGGTCCCCTCGTAGATGTTGGTGATGCGCGCGTCCCGCGCCAGCCGCTCGACCGGAAATTCCTTCATGTAGCCCGCGCCGCCGTGGATCTGCAGCGCGTCGTAGGCGATCTGGTTGGCCGACTCGGAGAGGACGTATTTGGTCAGCGGCGTGAGCAGGCCCGAGATCTGGCTCGCCTCCTTCGACTTCTCACCCGCCTCGCCGGAGGACTCGCCGCGCGCCTTCAGCGCCTCGGCCCGCGTGGTCAGGGCCTCGCGCCGGTCGACCCATTTGGCCGTGGCGTAGAGGAGCGAGCGGTTGGCCTCGAGCGCGACGCGCATGTCGATGAGCATGTTCGTGACCGGCGGCAGGTGCACGATCGCCTGACCGAACTGCTGCCGGGCTCGCGCGTAGGAGAGCGCCTCCTCGTAGGCCGCCTGCGCGATGCCGAGAGCCTGCGCCGAGACGCCGAGCCGCGCGGCGTTCATCAGGTCCATCACGTAGCGGATGAGCCCGAGCTTTCGCTTGCCCACCAGCTGCGCCGGCGTGTCGTTGAACTGGAGCTCGCAGGTGGGCGAGCCGTGGATGCCGAGCTTGTGCTCGATGCGTCGCACCTTCACCGTCTCGTCGCCGTAGCAGACGAAGAGCGAGAGTCCGCGGCCGTCCTTGGTCCCCGGCTCCGAGCGGGCGAGGACGAGCAGGACCTCGCCGCAGCCGTTGGTGATGAAGCGCTTCACCCCTCGCAGGCGCCAGCGCCCCTCTGCGTCCTGGTAGGCCTGGAGCTTGACCGCTTGCAGGTCCGAGCCGGCGTCGGGCTCGGTGAGCACCATCGCGCCGGTGACGTCGCCGTTCGCAAAGCGGGGCAGGAACTCCTCCCGCTGGGCCTCGTCGCCGAAGCGGTGGATCGTCTCGGCCACGTCCTGCAGCCCGTAGATGTTCATCAGCGAGGCGTCCCCCCGCGAGATCATCTCGATGGCCATGATGTAGACGGTGATGGGAAAGTTCAGGCCGCCGTACTGCCGCGGCAGCGTGACCCCCATCAGCTCCGCCTGGGCCAGCCGGTCGAGCGCCTCGCGGGTCCCCCTCGCGTAGCGTACCTTGCCGTCCTCGAGGGTATTGCCCTCCACGTCCACCTCGGCCGCGCGCGGCGCAACGAAGTTCGCCGTCAGGTCGCCCACGATCTCCAGCACGCGCCGGTAGTTGTCGAGCGCGTCGGCGTAGTCCGTCGGAGCCCACGGATAGCGGGCCGCCTCGCGGTACTCCTCCTCGCGGATCGCGATCACGTCCTCGAGACCGAGCTGGTTGAACTGGAACTGCAGGTCGCTGTTGTCGGTGAAGAAGTTCGACATGGGTCTTCCTAGCGGAGGCGCTCGCGATAGGCCTCGATGAAGGTGTGGATGACCGTCGCCACGTCGCCCACGATGGCGTGGTGGCAGATGTCGAAGATCGGCGCCGCAGGGTCGGTGTTGATGGCCACGATGCGCCCCGACTTCTCCATCCCGGCTCGGTGCTGGATCGCCCCCGAGATGCCGCACGCGATGTAGAGCTTCGGCCGCACGGTCAGCCCCGTCTGCCCCACCTGACGGTCCGAGGTGGCGAACCCCGCGTCCACCGCCGCGCGCGTGGCGGCCACGTCCCCGCCGAGGAGCTCGGCCAGCTTGTGCAGCAGGCCGAAGTTCTCGCGCGTGCCCATGCCGTAGCCGCCGGCCACCACGATCGGCGCGTGCTTCAGGTTCGACGGGCTCTCCTCCTGGTGCCGCTCCACGACCTGCACCAGCTCGTCGGCGGGAGCGGCCACGTAGGGGAGCTCCACCACGCGCCCCTCGACCGCGCCCTCGGCCGCCGAGGCCTCCATCACCCCCTCGCGCACGGTGGCCATCTGCACCGGCACGTCAGGCGTGATGATCGTGGCGATGATGTTCCCGCCGAGGGCCGGCCGGATCTGCAGGAGCAGGTTCTTGTACTCCTTGCGCAGATAGCTCACGTCGCCGATCTGCAGGTCCGTGCAGTCCGCCGTGAGCCCGCTGCGGGTCTGCGAAGCCACCCGCGGCGCCAGGTCCCGACCCACCACCGTCGCGCCGAAGAGCACAATCCGCGGCTGACGAGCGCCGACCAGCTCCCCCACGATGCGCGCGTAGGGCATCGTGCGGTAGTCCGCGAGGGCCGCGTGATCCACCAGCAGCACCTCGCGCGCGCCAAAGCGAAAGAGCTCGCGCGCGGCCTCGCGCACCCCGTGTCCGAGGAGCACGGCCTTGAGCGTGCCCCCGAGCTGCTCGGCGAGCTTGCGCCCCTTGGAGAGGAGCTCGAAGCTCACGGCGTGGGGCCTACCGCCCCGTTGCTCGACAAAGACCCAAACGTCGTTGGCTGGCGCGTCCATCACAGGCCCCTACCCGAAGAGGTGGTCGTGCATCAAGCGGTCGATCAGCCGACCCAGACCATCCTTCGTCGGCGGAAAGTGTTCGTGCTCGCCCCCGGTCAGGACTACCGAGTCCACGCTCTTGACCTTGGTGGGCGAGCCCATCAGGCCGCAGCGGTCGAGCTCCACCCCCAGGTCATCGGCGCTCAGCGTGGGGATATAGAGCTTTCGTTCCATATACTCCTGGGTCAGCGCGTCCACGTAGAGCAGCGGGTTGGCCTCCGCCAGCTTCTCCAGCTCCGAAAGCGAACGTGCGTTCTTGTAGGCCATCACGCGCGTGGCCTTGAAGGGGCGCGGCACGGCGGCCTCCTTGATCACCGTGAGCAGCACGGGGAGGCGCGCCCGCAGGACCTCGTGTCCGCCGTCGATGCGCCGCTTCGCGATCACCTCGCCCGGCGGCAGGGCCAGGAGCTCCTCGACGCAGGTGATCTGGGGCAGTCCGAGCTTCTCCGCCGTCTGGGGGCCGACCTGCGCCGTGTCCCCGTCGATGGCCTGGCGGCCGGCGAAGATCAGGTCGAAGGCCCCGAGCTTCTCCACCGCCTTCGAGAGCACGTACGAGGTGGCGAGGGTGTCGGCGCCCGCGAACTTGCGGTCCGTCACCAGAAACACCTCGTCGGCCCCCATGAAGAGGCACTCGCGCAGCAGGTCCGAGGCCTTGCTCGGGCCCATGGTCAGGGCCGTGACCTTCCCGCCGTGCTGGTCGCGCACCCGTAGCGCCAGCTCGAGCGCCACGCGGTCCTCCGGATTGAAGATCGCCGGGAGCTTGGCGCGGTTCACCGTGCCGTCGGCGCGCATCACCTGCCCGGTGATCTCGGCCGTGTCCGGCACCTGCTTGACGAGCACGAGGGAATCAAAGCCCATGAGCGCCTCTCCGGAGGTTGGATGCGTGCCGGCTATGCGCCGCGAACCATGGCCTGCGGGCGCGGAGCCGGCGCCGAATCTGCCATCGCCGGCGCGGCGCAGCAACGCCAATCGTGGAAGCGGGGCCGAGGGAGGGTGCGCCCCTTGCACTGCGTCTCGCGGCGAGACCTGGGCCGTGCCCGCGCCAGGTCGCAGCTCGCAGCGGAGGGCCCGGAATGCGGAACGATTCCTCGACGACCACGGCAGGGCGGCAGAGGCCGCGGCGTCTGGTCCTGCTCGGACTGGCGGTCGCAACGGTGGGAACGGGAGGTTGCACCGCCTCCGACGGCCTCGGCTCGGCGGAGCAGGCCATCACCGGAGGCAGCGCCGTCCAGCACCCCGCCGTCGGGACTCTCGTGGTGAAGCGGCTGGGCGTCGTCACCACTTGCACGGCGAGCCTGCTCGGTCCCCGCACGCTCCTGACCGCCGCGCACTGCCTGGCGCGGAGCAGCAAGGACCCCCTCGACGGGGTGCAGGCCTTCTTCTGGAACCGCGACGGCGTGGCCGGCTCGCCGGCGGAGCTGAACCCCGTGGTGGCGATGGCGGTGCACCCGCAGTTCCGCGCTCGGGACGAAGCCGGTGCGCTCCTCGAGAACGTGACCATCGACGGCCAGACGTTTCCCTTTCGCGTGAGCGCCTTCGACCTCGCGGTGGCGCATCTGGCGCGGGCCGAGGAGGGCGGTGCCGAGCCCGTCCCTCTCTCGCCCGTCGCGCCGCTGGCCGGCCAGCCGGTGACGATCTACGGCACGGGGGTGACGGAGAAGGAGCGCCGCGACGGCGACACGCTGCGCGCGGCTCGGAACACGATCGAGGGCGTGGGGACGAACACCTTCCACTTCGTCGGGGCGACGCAGAAGGACGGCACGACCTGCGACGGCGACTCGGGGGGACCGACGCTCTCCACCGTGGACGGGAAGGACCGCCTGGTGGGGGTGCACTCCCTTGGCACCTGCACCCTGCTGCAGGAGAAGAAGCTCTGGATTCTGCCTCTCGGGCAGACGGACCTCAGCACCGGCTTCGACGCGCGAATCGACGTGGCCCGGGGCTGGATCGGCGACCAGCTGACGCGGGTCCCTCCCGTCGCACCCGAGCCGCCCACGACACCGGCGCCACCGCAGGGCCAGCCCGGCGCCGCGGCCTCGGAGGGACCGGAGATCTCCGTCACCTCGACCGACCTCTCGCTCGACCCCGCGTACACGGTGCGGTTCCGCATTCGCGGCAGCGCCCACCTCCGCAGCCTGCAGGTGCTCCGCGACGGGCGGCTCGTCTGGCAGACGGGGCCCGAGGAGCTTCCCGGCGCCTGGGGGGTCGAGCTGTGGAACCTCACCCCTGGGCCGCACACCCTGAAGATCCGCGCAGCGGACGACCTCGGCCGGGCACGCGAGGTGTCCTTCACCCTGCGCGTAGTGGGCGGGGACCCAGAGGAAGAGGTGGGCGGCTGCGCGGTGACCCCGTCAGCGCCGCCGACCTCGCAGGCCCTCCTGCTCCTCTGGGGAGCTCTGCTCATCGCCGCGATGCGCCGCTCGGGGCAGCGACGCGCACGGGCGATCCCTTCGGACGAGCTGCATCGCAGCCGAGGTGACGACGCTTAGCGGCAGGTGCCGGTGCCGCACTTCTTCGGCGGCGCGCAGAGCGAGCACTTCACGCCGCCGCTCCCGCAGGACGAGAGGCGGGTGCCGTCGACACAGATCCCGTCCTGACAGCAGCCGGCGCAGGACCCCGGACCGCACGAGCCCGAGCCGCCGGTGTCGGCGCCACCGGTCCCATCGGGCACGAGGAGGCCGTCGCGCTGCGCGTGCCCATCCCCGCTCGTACTGCCCCCATCGGTCGGGTTCGAGCTACCGCACGCCGCAAGCGTGCCGCAGAGAGCAAGCACCAGGAGGAGCGTCCGCATGCCGGCAGTCTCGCCCGAGCGAGCGACGCTCACAAGAGGTAGGAGCGGGCCGGCGCTCTAGAGCCGCATCATCGTGCCGGGAGCGTGGAAGTTACCCATGAAGGTGCCGAAGGAGAAGATGCCCGTGAGAAGAGCAAGACCGTCGGTATACCACTGGTGGAGCTGAACGAGGCCCGCCGTGGCCGTCGCGAGCAGCGTGGAGGCCACACCGAGCCCGATGGCCGTGCGTCCCGCCTTGGTCCCGAGGTCGCTGTTCGTAGCGAGAAGGGCGAGGTTAGCGCCCCCTACGGCCATCGGCGCGCTGATGAGCGGGTTCAGCTCGTGCGCCGCGGCGCCGATCCCGAGCGCCGTGAGCACCAATCCACCGAGGGCGACCGTGCGGCGCAACGGCCTCTCGTGGTTGGAGACGAAGCGCTTCACGGCGGTGACGGGCCGGACGAGCCACGCCCCCCGGCCTCCTGGCGCCTGCTGCGCGGGGGTCTTCGCGTAAGCGGTCGCCACGGAGAACAAGCTCAAGCCCAGCACCAACGCCGACAACGGTCGTCGCATCGCTCACGTCCTTTCTGAGGTTCGCGCGGGCCGGGTGCAACCCTCACGCCAGGCCCAAGCCTTTGATGCAGCACGCGAGGGGGATCGGGCAGGGTGGCTCGGGTAGCCGCTACGAGAAGCGTATCGCAAGAGATCCGGCCCGGCCGTCGTCCGACGGCGGTCGATCCCCGACGCCGGTAGCCAGCTGCCAGCATGGCTGGCGGCCACCTCGAGGCGCGCCGCAACAGCCAACTCCGCGCCAGCGCGAGATCCCGCGACCCTCGTGTCTCTGGAATGCCAGTTGCACAGGAGGCGGTCGCTAACGACCTTGTGTTCCACCCGTCAGACCCTGGAGGTTGGTCATGACTCGTCCGTCGTCTCTCGGTTCCGTGGCCGTGTGCGCCCTGCTCATCGGCTGCTTCCTCGCACCCCCCGCCTACGCGCTGGGCGGGACGAAGGGGGGCATCACCCAGATGGTCGGGAGCCTCGCGCAGCGCGGGCGCCAGGCGGTCGACCGCCTCGCGATGCGGTCCCTCGCGGGGGCCGAGAGCAGGTCGGCCCGCCTCGGCACGACGGCGCAGGTGCACCCGCTCCTCAAGATCGCCGGGATGGGTCTTTGGGCTTGGCTCGCGGGGAGCACCCTGAAGAACGGGCTCGTGCTCCATGACGGCGGGATGATCTTCTCCGGTCTCTTCGGGTCGGGCGTCCTCTTCGCCTACCTCGCCTCGAAGCTCCGGCATTAGGCGCGGTCCGAGATCGCGGTCCGTCCGAGATCGCGGTCCGAGATCGCGCGCATCACGGGTCGAAGGCGTAGACCTTCGGAGACCCGTCCCTCCCTAAGTCGTCGAAATTACGCAACGCGGTACTGGCGCGGGCCTTGCCCCTCCGGGGGCCAGGAACCTCCGGGAGGCACGCTCTGTCATGCGAAGACACTTTCTCGTTCTGCTCGTTGGTCTTGGGTTCACCGTCGGACCGGCGGTGGCGCACGCCAACGAAGGCAAGAAGGCCCAGCTCGGGATCACCGTCGTGGGCGCGAATCTCAACGTGAACCGCAACCACGTCACCTTCGGGCAGCGGCCGCAGAACCGGCGGCTCGGCGCACCGAGCACCCTGCGAGGTGCGGTCATCGTGGGGAGCAACGTGAACGTGAACGAGAACACGGTGCACTTCGGCGGGCTCGGGGATCTGGCGCAGAGCTACGCCGCCATGTACGTGGCCAACGTGCAGTGGTCCATCGCGGCGATGCAGGCCTGGAGCAGCTTCTGGACCGGGGGCCGTCGGTAGCGCCCCCTCCTGACCGTCAGATGCCGAAGCGGCGCTTCCGCGCTCTCTCGGCCCGACGCTCCGCCCCCTTCGGACCGAGGTGGTAGTCGATATACGCCTTGGCGATGAACTTCGAGACGAGGCCGGAGACGAAGGCCGTGCTGGACTGCAGCATGACCATCGGATCGCCTCCCGAGCCGAGGCTCCCCACTGCATCGATGAGGCCGGAGAGCGCCCCCGTGAAGAGGGTCGCGATCCCCACCGCGGCGAGCTCGTGCCCAGCATGCGCCGTGGAAGAGCGCGGGGCCTTCTTCGTCAGCTGATGGACCACCTCGCCCGCGAGATACGAGCCGCCTCCTGCCACGGCGGGATGGACGCCCTGCGCGGTGAGATAGCTATAGGCCAGCAGACCCGTCCCCCAGCGCGCGGCCACCTTCACCGGCCCGGGGAGATGGCGCGGCAGGCGCGTGAAGCCGCGCAGCACGGAAAACACGGTGTAACGCCGCGGCGAGGAGCTCGTCTCGGCCGCGAGCGCCGACGAGCTGATGAAGAGCGCACACGCGGCGCCGAGGACGAGCGTCCGTACCATGATCGTTCTCCGAGGTCTGTACGGAGGACCTATAGCAAGCCCGGGGCCAGCCTCCGGCCCGCGCAAGGCCGTGAGAACGCATGAATGCCATCAGATGTTGGCCGTGGCCTGGATGGCCGCCGGAAGCCGCCCGCGCTCTCGAGCGCGCGAGCACGACCGATCGACGAGACGGGTAGCCAGCAGCCGGCGGGGCGGCCCGCCACCTCGAGGCGCACCACCAGGGCCAACACCGCGCAAGCGCGGGCTCCCGAGCCCCTCGTGGCTCTGGATCGCCCGTTGCATCAGGGACAGTGGTTACCCGGTTTGCAGCTCACCCGTCAGACCCTGGAGGTTGGTCATGACTCGTTCGGCGTCCGTCGGTTCCGCGGCCGTTTGCGCGCTGCTCATCGGTGGGTTTCTCGCGCCGCCCGCGTACGCGATCAAGGGGCAACAGCGGGGCGGGCCGACGCCGATCGTGTCGGGCCTCGTGCAGCGCGGTCAGCAGTTCGTGGGACGTCTCGCGACGGGCGCCCTCGGCCGCGCCGAGAGCCGGCCGGCTCGGCTCGGCACGACGGCGCAGACGCCGTGGTGGCTGAAGACGATCGGAGTGGGAGCGTACGGGTGGTTGTTCGCCAGCGCGACGAAGCACGCCTACGAGGCTAGCACTACCGGCGAGCTGTACCTCTTCGGAGGCATCACGTTCCTCATGGCATCTATCGCCGCCGCCCGCATCGGCTGGATCGTCGCCAGCCGCCCCCATTCTCGGTTCTAGCTCCGGTGTCGTGGCACCACCGACGACCGAGCGGCGCGCACCGAGCTACTCCCCGATCTTGGGCAGCTCGTCCAGGTTCGGCATGAGCGTGATCTCGATGCGGCGATTGAGCTGCCGCCCCGCCGGCGTGTCGTTGCCCGCCACCGGGTCGTGCTCGGCGTAGCCCGCCGCGGAGAGGCGCTTCGGGTCGAGCCCGTTGTCGGACATGAACTTGACCACGTTCGCGGCGCGCGCGGTGGAGAGCTCCCAGTTCGAGGCGAACTGCGCCGTCTTGATCGGCACGTTGTCGGTGTGGCCGGCCACCTGGAACGCGCGATCGGGGATCGTGCCCAGGATGCGCGCGACCTCGAGCAGCGCGACGGAGCCCTCCTTCTTCAGCTTGGCCTTGCCCGGGTCGAAGAGGATCTGGTCGCTCATCTTCACGATCATCTTGCCCGAGCGCACCTCCACCTTGAGCTTGCCCGAGTCGATCATCTGCTTGAACTTGGCCACGAGGCCGGCGTAGAAGGCAGCGCGCTGCTTGGCCTGCTCCTGCGCCTTGAGGAGCTCGGCGATCTGCTGCTCCTTCTGCGTGATCGCCACCCCGCTGGCCGTGAGGTCCTGCCCGAGCGAGATGAGCTTGGCGCGCATCTTCCGCGCCTGCTCGTCCAGCTTCTTGTGCTTCGTCTCGAGCTCGCTCTTGGCCTCGGCGCAGGACTTCTGCTCGGCGGCCAGGTTGGCTCGCAGGTTCTTGAGCTGATCGAGCGTCTTGTTGTGCTCCTCCTCGGGGATGCCGCAGCCCACGGCGAGCGCTGCAGCGAGCACGGGAAGAAACGAGATAGATGTGCGACGGGACATGCTAGGGCTCCTTTGGCTAAGGCGCGCGGAGCATACGCCGAGCGCGCGCGTCGGGGTAGTGCGTGTCGCGCCGCCCAGCGGCTCTGCGAAGCCCCCGCCAGCCCCCGCCAGCCCCCGCCAGCCCCCGTCACGCCAGATCCGGCGCGCAGGCGCCGCCCGTGGCGCGACGCGGGGGTGCCGGTCGACGGGAAGGTGAACGCCAACCTATCGGGATCGCGAGCTCCGAGCTGCCGAGGGCCGGGGGCACATGGTTTGCACCTCCATGGCGCCGCATGGTCTTTTCCTCCTGGTTCCGTATTGCCGCGCTCGCTTTGGGAGTCTCGACGGGTGGGTGCGCCGGGGACCTGCCCGACCCGGCGCCGCGCGGGAGCCGCACCCGCGTCGTGGAATGCACGCCGGAAGCCCCGTGCGAGGCAGGCGTAGCGACCGACCCGGCCACCGACCCGTCCTCCCCGGGGACGATCCCGTCGAGCCCGCCGCCGCCGGCCCCGGACTCCCGCGTGAATCCGGGGAGCCAGAAGGACCCGCACGTGCCGCCGGGGTCGAAGCCCAAGGGGAAGCCGGGCGACGGAGGGGTGTCGTCCCCGGGTCAGGACGCCTTCATCGCCCCTTGACCCGTCCCGCACGGTATACGACCTTTGCCGGATGCGCATCCGGGGGACGTGGCAGTGGTGGGTCGTAGTCAACCTGTCTTCGCTCGGGCTTGTCGCCGGGCTCGTCGGCTGCAAGGACGCTTCGACGGGACCCGCGGGTCCGGTCGCGCGCCTCGAGATCGTCCCTAAGGGGCTGCTCCTCACGGCCGCGGGGGCGAAGCGACAGCTCGCGGTGAACGCGTACGACGCCGAAGGTCGCGTTGTGGCCGCGCCGCCCATCTCGTGGCGCTCGACCACACCGGCCAGCATCGCCGTCGACGGGCAGGGAATGATCACGGCCCAGGTGCAGAACGGCGCGAGTCAGCTCGTCGCCGAGGCCCAGGGCGTGACCTCCCCGCCGCTCCTGGTGGCCGTCACGGCGTTGCCCCCGGGCGCGCTCGCGGTGACGGACGCCCAGCTCGTCGGGGACCCGAGGGCGATCGACCCCAGCGCCGCACCCGTGACCGGCGCCACCTACGAGGTCGTACTCGCCGGCGTGGACGCGCCGCCGCCGGGCACTCTGGTGATCGGTCTCGAGGCCAAGCCCGTCGGCGGCAAGGTCGTCTCCGCGCAGCGGGACGGCGACCAGGTGCGAGTCACGCTCGCGGTCGTGCCCGTCAAGGAGCTCCTGCCTCACCTGAGCATCAAGGAGGTCTTCGACCTCTCGACCGTCGAGCCCGAGATCGCCTCGGACCTCAAGGACGCCTACGAGATCACGCGCGAGGGGTCCACGATCCGCTTCAAGCCTCGGCCCAAGGCGGACGCCGCCTCGAGCGGGGCGACCGGCGAGCGGCAGGCCACGAAGCTCTCCTTCAAGATGCCGCCCTTCGACGAGTGCGAGCTCGACGCCACGGGGGTGAGCCAGTGGCCGGTCACGCTCGGCACGGCCCCCGCGGTCAGCATCAACCGCAACCTCAGCCTCGACTTCGTCTACACCTCCGGCGTGGGCCTCGAACGGCTGGTCGCCAAGGGAGACCTCGGCGCGACCTTGGACGGCAGCCTCACCGTGGCGCTCGGCTTTCAGGGCACCGTGTCGTGCACGCGGGAGTTCTTCGAGCTCCGCATTCCCATCGCGGGGGCGCTCTCCTGGGTGGTGTCCGTGGTGATCCCCCTCAGCGTCGGCGTCGAGCTCGGCGGCAAGGTGGCGCTGACGAACCTGGTCGTGGGCGCCAAGGCGGAGGCCAAGGCGCAGGCGGAGCTCGGCGTCGCCTGTCCGAAAGGAACCAACTGCGAGTTCGTACGCAGCCTGACGGCGAGCGCCAGCGCCGAGCCGGTCTGGAAGAAACCCACGACCAACGACCTGCGGGTAGATGCCAGCTTCGCCGTGTTCGGTCTGGCCAAGGTCGGCCTCGGCAACCCGATCTTCAAGCGGCTGCGCCTTACCCCGTTCTCCCTGCGCTACGGGCCGACGCTCGAGGGCAGCTTCGCGCCGTGGGGCGACCAGCTCGCGGACCCCGCCTACGCGTCGTCCTACAAACTGTCCCTGGTGAGCAAGGGGAGCGTGGGCGTGGACCTGCCCAAGATGCTCGGCCAGTTCGGCATCACGGACATCACGATCCTCGAGCTCCAGTCGTCGAGGCCGCTCGCGGAGTCTCCCAAGGGCACGCTGACCGCCGATCGGGGCAGCTTCGTCGCCGGAGACAAGGTCACCTTCACCGTCGAGCTCGACCCCGCGACGGTCACGTTTCCGCCCACGGTGGGGCCTTACAACGTGAAGGACATCATCCTGGTGCGCAAGGTCGGCACCTCCTCCTTCGTCGAGGCGGGCCGCGCGACCGCCACGGCGGGGCAGACGAGCTTCGCCCTCCCGTTCACCGCGACCGACGTCGGGCAGACGAGCGACTTCTCGGCCTTCGTCATGACGCGGCTCCTGCCCTTCGACAACCTGGCGCTCGAGCTCGGCAAGGGCTCCTCGTGCGTGATCAAGGACCTGGGCACGCTCGGCGGGGATTGCACCGCCCAGGCGCTCAACAACACCGGACAGGTCGCCGGCTGGTGCTACGCGAGCAGCGGGAGTAACGAGCACGCCTTCCTCTGGGACAACGGCACGATGCGGGACCTGGGCACCCTCGGTGGATCGACCAGCCGAGCCCTAGGCATCAACGACGCCAAGGACGTGGTGGGTACGTCGACGTCGAGCAGCGGAACGCAGCGCGCGTTCATATGGCACAACGGGGCGATGCAGGACCTCGGGACGCTCGGCGGAAACGTGGCCGTGGCCTACGCCATCAACCAAGCGGGCCATGTAGCCGGCCGGGCCGCGCTGAGCACGGGCTTCTCGCACGCCGTTCTCTGGACCGGCGGCAGCGTCACGGACCTGGGCACGCTCAGCGACAACAGCCAGGGCCACGCGCTGAACGAGGCGGATCAGGTGGTGGGACAGGCCAATCTGCCGGCGGCGCCCGGTGTCGGCCCCGACGCGCACGCGTGCCTCTTCAGCGGCGGAGGGGTTCAGGATCTGGGTGCGGGATCTGGAGACTGGAGGCTCAGCAGCGCCAACGGCATCAACGCGTCAGGGCTCGTCGTGGGCGTCGTGAGCAACTTCTCCGGGGAGGGACGTGCAGCCTCTTGGTCGGGCGGCGGCATGACGGTGCTCCCCGGCGGTGACATCAGCATTGCCCACGGCGTCAACGACGCGGGGGTGATCGTCGGAGAATCGGTGAAGCGGGCCGTACGCTGGAAGGACGGAAAGCTCGAAGACCTCAACGGCCTGCTCCCCGCCGGCGCGGGCTGGTCCCTCGTCCGTGCCCTCGCCATCAACAAGAAAGGGCACATCGTCGGCATGGGAACGATGGGCGGCGCGCAGAGGCCGTTCCTGCTCACCTGCGGGCCGTAGACTACTTCACGCGACGCGGCGTGCGCGGGCTGCTCGCACCCTGCGTGGACCGCGCGTTGGCCATGAGCTCCTGCCGCACCTGATTCAGGCCGAGCTCCATGCCCACCTTGTACGGGGTCGGCTTGGTCAGGCGCTTCACCCCGGGGCGGAGCGCCTCGAGCTGCGTGCGGCAGTAGGCGCGCTCCTGCTCGAGCGGGAGCTGCCGCATCACGAAGCGCGCGGCGTTCTTGCCCCGCCGGAAGACGGGGACGAGCAGGTCCTGGTGCGTGGCGCCGGCAAAGCGGGTCACGCGGCTCGCATCGGCGTAGCTCACCATCCGGCCCTGGTCCTTGGGCGGGCTCAGGAGGTCCCAGATCATGTCGCCGAGGAACTTGCCGTCCTTCATGAAGCGGCGCACCTGCAGGATGCCGGGGGTGGAGGTCTTCTCGGGCGTCTCGGAGAGCTTGATCTTGCGCTCCCAGGTGCCGTCGGGGCGGCGCACGGCGGCGAGCTTGTAGACGCCGCCGAGCGCGGGCTGGTCGAAGGCGGTGATCATCTTCGTGCCCACACCCCAGACGTTGACCTTCGCCCCGCGCTTCTTGAGCGCGGCGATCTCATGCTCGTCGAGGTCGTTCGAGGCCGAGACGAAGGCCTGCGGGAAGCCCGCCTCGTCCAGCATGGTGCGGCTCTTCTTGCTCAGCTTCGCGAGGTCTCCCGAATCGAGGCGAATGCCGAGGGCCTCGTGCCCGCGCTTGCGCAGGCGCTTGGCCACGGTGATCGCGTTCTTCACCCCGTTCAGCGTGTCGTAGGTGTCGACCAGGAAGACCGAGTTATTGGGCATCACGCGGGAGTAGTTCTCGAAGGCCTCCACCTCGGTCGGATGGAACATGACCCAGCTGTGCGCGTGCGTGCCCTTGACGGGGATGCCGAAGAGCTCGCCGGCGGCGACGTTCGAGGTGCCGGCCGCGCCCGCGAGGTAGCAGGCGCGCGAGGCGGAGAGCGACCCGTCGAAGCCCTGCGCGCGCCGCAGGCCGAAGTCGAGGACCGGGTCCCCCTTGGCGGACTGCACGACGCGCGAGGCCTTGGTGGCGATCAGCGTCTGGAAGTTGAGGATGTTGAGCAGCACGGTCTCGAGGAGCTGCACCTGCAGGAGCGGGCCCCGGATGCGCAGGAGCGGCTCGTTCGGGAAGACCACCGTCCCCTCGGGGACAGCGTCGATGTCGCAGTTGAAGCGCATGGTGCGCAGGGTCTGGAGGTAGCCGCGGTCGAAGAGCGGGCGGCCGTCGTTCCCCTTGAGCGTGGAGAGGTAGGCCACGTTCTTGTCGGTGATGCGGAAGTTCTTCACCAGATCGATCGCCGTATCGAGACCCGCGGCGACGGCGTAGCCCCCCTTGAAAGGGTTCTTGCGGAAATAGAGGTTGAAGACCACCTCGTCGTCGGCGTGCCCCGTCTTCCAGAAGCCGAAGCCCATGGTGAGCTGGTACATGTCGGTGAGCAGCCCGAGCGCCCCCTTCTTGTAGAGGCCCACGGTGGTCGGGTTCGTGGGCTTGGGCGCCGCCTGCGCCGGAGCGAGGGGCGCGAGCACGAGCGCGAGCGCGGCCAGGAGCACGGAGAAGCGGGAGCTTCGAACGGTACGCTTCACGGCTGACCTCGCTTCCCTCGGGCGGCCTGCGGAGCGCCGCCGAGGAGGGCCTCGAGCGCCGCATCACCGAGGATCTTCGCGCCGGCCTTCTTCATGGCCTTCACCGCGCGCCCACTGTCGCCCCGCCGCGCATTCACACCGCGGCAGCCGGCCTTGATCACGTGCGTGGTGAACCCTTCCTTCACCGCGTCGAGCACGGTGAACTTCACGCAGTAGTCGGTGGCGAGCCCCATCACGTAGAGCTCCTCGATCCCCTTCGAGCGCAGGTACGCGGCGAGCCCGGTCGAGCTCCGCCGGCCGTTGTCGTAGAAGGCGCTGTAGCTGTCCACGCGCTTGTCGTTGCCCTTGAGCACGAGGTGCGTGATGCGCTTCCGGTCGAGCCCGGGGTGGATGTCCGACCCTTTGCGACCGCGCGGGGCGTGCTTGGGCCAGAGGACCTGCTGGATGCCGTGCAGATCGATCACGTCGAAGACCTGCTTGCCGGGGTGCTGGGTGACGAAGCTGCCGTGGTTCGCCGGGTGCCAGTCGAGCGAGACCACCACCAGGTCGAAGAGCCCCATCAGGCGGTTCGCCACCGGGACGATGCGGTCCCCGTGCTTCACGGCGAGGGCGCCCCCGGGCATGAAGGCATTCTGGGGATCGACGATGAGGAGCGCGCGCTTCCCGTGGCGCTTCGGCTCGCGCAGCGCGACGACGCCGTTCTTCGTCGGACAGCGGCCGCCGAGCATGGAGACCACCGAGCTCTGCTTGCCCCGGTTCGAGCCCTGCTTCGGCTCGCGCGCCGCGACGGCGGGCGACGGCAGCAGCGCGGCGAGCGCGGCCAGCCAGAGCGATGCAGAGGTCAGAGCAGCCTTCATGGGCCTTCTCCCGAGGACACGGTTCGGATGCTGCCCACGATAGACAGCAGGATCCGTGCCGCTCCGGCGCGGCCTCGGGCCCATGGATTTCCAGCAGATGGGCCGGTGCCGGGCGGCCCTCGCCCTGGCCAGACTAGCGGTAGGAGCCAGCGCGCAGGATGGCTCTCGCCACGGCGGGGAGCACGCCGACGGGCGAGCGCTCCCCACGGGCGAAGGCCTCACGCAGGGCAGTGCTGCTGAGGGTCGGCAGCAGCTTGAGGTCGAAGCCCCGCGGCAGGAGCCGGGTCAGTCGCTCGCGCAGACCCGGTTCCTGGGCGTCGGGGAGCAGGATCACCTGCCGGGCCTGCCGCTCGAGCGCCTCCTTCACCACGCGCGCCTTGGCCTTCTTCGGGTCCGCGTGATCGCCCCGCAGGGCCACGAAGAGCGAATGCTCGCGCACCACACCGAGGCCGTTGCGCCACTTGCTCGTGGGCAGGTCGTTCCAGACGTCCTCGCCCACGATCACGCTCAGCTCGACCCCGGGGAAGCGCCGCTCGAGGGCCTTCAGGAGCTGATAGGTGCCACGAAAGCCGCCTTTCGCGAGCCTCAGCTCCACGTCGGTGGCGTAGACCGGAAGGCCTTTCTTGCGCAGGTAGCGCGCGGCGAGCCGCGTCCAGGCGAAGCGCCGGCCGTTCGGCACGCGCTGGGCCTTGTCCGGTCGCGGCGGCGAGGGAACGATCCAGACCTGGTCCACGCCGAGCTGGGCGCGCACCGCCGGATCGACGAGCGGCAGCGCGGCGAGGACCAGATGCGCGAGCGAGATGGGATCTACGGAGGCCCCGAGCAGGGCGATGCGCGTGCCGGGCTTCAGCCCGGAGGCGAGGTCGAGGCCCGCCACCCGAAAGCGCGTACGCGGGTCCCCCTCGACGAGCACCGTCGCGTCGGCCCCCGCCGGGAGCTTGGCCCAGGCGGGCGAGCCGCTGCAAAGGAGCAGCGCGACGAGGAGGGTGAGACGCCTGAGCCGCACGGTCCGATCCTACCTATAGGTCAGGGTGACGCCGGCCACCTCGGGGCGAACGAGCTCGCCCTTGGGCTTGGCGATATGCTCCTTGCGCCAGATGATGGCGTCCACGAGCTCGCGAACCGTCGCGTACTTCGGCGCGCCAAAGAGCCTCTGGTAGTCGCCCAGGTCCTTGCCCGCCCGGCGCAGCACCTGGGGCTGCCGCGCAAGGACCTCGGCGGTGAAGCCCTGCTCTACGCCGCGGTTCACGAGCTCGGCGAGGGCGTAGTGATAGCCGAGCGCCTTGAAGGCCGTCTGCCCCGCCTCGAGGCCCGCCCAGGGCTCCTTGCGCGCGATGTCCATGAAGCCGAACCACCGCGCGAGCTGGAAGACGTGCCGCTTGGAGAGGTTGCCGATCGGGCTGAAGTGCACGGCCCCGTCCCCGAAGAGGGTGTAGAAGCCCGTCTCCACGTCCTCGTCGCGGTTGCCGGTCCCGATCACGAACTTGTTACGTCCCTGCGCGTCGGTGTCCGAGGCCGCCTTGGTGTGCAGCACCACGGCGCGAAGCTCGGACATGGTGTTCCCCTTGGTGAAGGAGTTCTTCATGGCCGCGCGGTTGACCTTCTTGAAGGCGCGCACGAGCGGCTCGATGCTCGCCACCTCGTAGCGGATGCCCAGCGTCTTGGCCACGAGGACGCCGTCCGCGGTGTCCTGCGCCGTATTGGTCTTCGAGGGGAGGATCATCCCCACCACCTCGAGCTGCGGCTTGTCCGGGTTCTGCCGGTTGTAGGCGTCGAAGGCGCGCTTGGTGATGCCGGCGACCACGGTGGAGTCCGAGCCACCCGAGAGCCCGAGGACCACCCCCGATTTGCCCATGGCGAGGACCTTGCGCACGATCGCCTGGCCGATCTCGCGCACCGCCCGCTCCGAGCTCACGCGCGGCAGAAGGATACGGTCGGTGGGTTGCTTGCCCGTGCGCTTGGTCGCGCCGGCGGGCAGTGCGGCGAAGAGCGTCGCGGCGAGCAACCCGGCGACGATCGAAGTGGTGCAGCGCGTGCGTCTCATCTCCCTCATCCTTTCCCTTTCCCTCGATCCCGTCCTTATTCGTGCTCCCAGAAGAGCTGTTTCGAGAGGTCCCCTCTCCCATCCAGGGTGGTGAGCAGCCGGCCCACGGCCTGGGCCACGCTCACGATCTCGATCTTGGCGTTGTCGTGGTGCTCGCGCGGCTGCGGCACGGTGTCGAGGGCGAAGAGCCGCTCGAGCCGCGAGCTGTCGAGCAGGCGGTAGGCCGGCCCCGTGAGGTGGCTCACCGCGGCGAGCATCGAGGTCGCACCCTTCGCGAGCGCCGGCTCGACGAGCTGCGCGAGGGTCTTGCCGCTCGCCGTCTCGTCGTCGATAGCTACGAGCACCGCCTTGCGCACGTTCGCGGTGAAGCGGGTCTTCACGTCGCGGCCGTGCCGCTCCTTCTCGGCCACGACGACCTTGACCTCCGGCAGGCCGAGCTCGGCGGCGAGCAGGCGCGCGAAGACCAGCGCGCGCTTGCGTGCCCCCGGATCCGGCGCGAGCACCCGTACGTGCTTGGCGAGCTCCTTCGGCGTGAGCTTGGCCTTCAGATGGCGCGCCACCGCCGGGGCGAGGACCGCCTCCCCCGAGGCGTGCAGCACCTGGATCTTCTGCCCGAGGAAGAAGCCGACCTCTTGGGGTTGATGCACCGAGTAGAAGGCCACGCGGTCCACGCCGACGGCGCGCGCGAGCTGCGGTAGCACCGCGGCGCCCACGGTGGTGCCGGCGGTATCCATGCGATCGGAGCGCGAGTAGGGCAGATAGGGCATGACGAGAGTGACCTCGGCGGCCCCGCGCTGCTTGGCCTGCCAGGCGGCGTAGAGCACCTCGAAGAGGTCCCGGTGCAGGGCCTCGGGATCGCCGAGGCGCTTGGTCTGCAGGAGATAGACGCGTCGGCCGGCCGGGTCCTCGGGGAGGATCTGGCGGCCCTGGAAGGCCTTCTCCGTCGGCAGAAAGCGCGGCGCGAGCCCCATCGCCTCGCCCACGCCCCGCGCCAGCTCGGGGTAGCCGTGACCGCTCCAGAGCAGCGGCGGAGCGGCGCTGCCCGAGCGCTTGGAACGGCGTCCCTCGCGGGGCAGGTGCACCGGCCGAGGAACGAGGGGTCCGTCGACGCCCAAGCGTTGGGCCAGGGCGGAACCGCGGAGCGGGCGCAGAAGTCGCTCGAGCGGGCCGCCGTGCGCATCGGCGTAGCGCAGCGAGTCCGCGTGTAGCGCGGAGAAGAGCGTGGCCACGAAGGCCGGGTCGAAGCGCTTCGCGAGGCCGCGATCGAGGACCACGTGGACCGAGGAGGCGAGGTTGCTCTGGCTCGCCGCCACCGCGAGCAGGGTGCGGAAGAGCGCCGTCGAGGGCTCGCGCGCCTCCGCGGGCTGCGCCACCACGATCGATCGTCCCTGGACAGCGGCCGGGACGCGCAGGCTGAGCTCGTCGTTCGAGAAAGGCTCGATCCCGACCGGATGGAGCGCCCCGCCACGTGCGACCTTGCGCGCGACGGCGAAGAGCGACGTCACGACCGGCTGGCTGGGGCTGGCCGCGAGCACGAGGCCGGGCTCGCGCGAGCCTTTCACCCGCCCTTTGGCGAGCCCCGCGAAGAACCGTCGCGCGAGCGCGCCTGGCCCCGCGGCGGCGCTGGGTCGCTCGAGACCCACCGCGGCCGCCAGAAGCAGCGCGAGGGCCACGGAGAGACGTACGAACAGTCTGTACCGTCGGGGCATGGGTGGGGCCAGCGTCCTGTGCAAACAAGAGACAGCAACATCTGGACCAACCGACGACGGCCGGCGGGCGTGAAAAGGATAGGCAGTTCGCGGGGCTCGTGGGAGGACCCGCAGGGCGGGAGCTGGCTGGGCCGCTGGCCAGGACGGGCGAGGGGCGCCGGGGGGTCGTGCGGGCTACGGGGCGGCGGCGAGACACCCGGCGGGGCGGCCTGCCTAGGAAAAGAACGCCGCCCCTGCTAAACGAAACCGGCCTAGGGGGGTTCTGGTACCTAGATGCCCGGCTTCGAGCCCAAGGTGCTGCCGTTTCCGCGCCCCGAACCGGGCGGGCTCGCGGCACGCTCCGACGACGAGCTGATGGAGCTCGCGGCGGCCGGGTTGCGCGAGGCCTTCGCCGCGCTCGTCGCGCGACACGAGCGACGGGTGCGGAGCTTCTGCGCCAAGTGGGACGGCGCGCGCAGCGAGGACCTGGCCCAGGAGGCGTTTCTGCGGCTCTGGCAGGCCCGGGCGCGCTATCGGCCGGACGGGCAGTTTGCCGTGTACCTCTTCACCATCGTGCGCAACGTCTGCCGCAACGCGCGTCGCGGGTTCTTTCGCCGCGAGCGCGTGCTCCAGGACGCCCCGGCGGCAAACGAGCCGTCGCACCGCGCCGAGCAGCTCGACGCGCTCCTCCGGCGCGAACGCACGGAACGTGTGCACCGCGAGCTCCGGGGTCTCTCCCCCAAGCTACGCGAGGCCGTGCTGCTGCGCTTCGGCGAAGGGCTCTCGTACGCCGAGGTGGGAGCGATCGTCGACGCGCCCGAGGCCACCGTGCGCTCCCGCGTCTTTTTGGGTCTGCGCGCGCTACGCGCCCGACTGGAGGTTTCCGCATGACGAGCTGCCCCAGCGACGACGAGTTGCTTGCGCTGCGCGAGGAGCAGGTGGCCGTGGCGCGCGCTCGCGCCCTCGAGGCGCACCTCGGTGAATGCGGCGAGTGCCGGTCGCGCGCCTCTCGGCTCGAGGTCACGCTCGCGGCCATCGCCTCGCCGGCCCCAGGCGTGTCGTCTGACGCCTCGCCCGACACCGCGGCCTTCGTGGCGCGCACGATGGCCCGGCTCGACCCCTCGCCCACCGCGACGTCGCGCGCCTCCTGGCTCCCCTACGCGCTCGCGGCCACGGTGCTCGCGGTGACCGTTCCGCTCTGCGTCTATCTGTGGCGCCACACCGGCGGTCGCGCGGAGACCTTTCAGGCCCGCGGCGGCGGTCCGACGGCCGAGAGCCTGAAGGAGCTGACGGGGGTCGAGCTCTACGCGGCAAAGCGGCACGGCGCTCCCCGGCGCCTGAACGCGCACGATCTGCTCGCGGCCGACGAGGGTCTCGCGGTCGAGGTGAGCCGGCTCACCCCCACGCCGCTCTATCTGCTGGTCTTCGTCGTCGAGGCCGGGGGAGAGGTGCACTGGGCGGCCCCCCGCTGGGACGACCCGGCGAAGGCTCCGCTCGCGCTCGACCTGCCGCGGGGGCGCCGCGTGATGCTCCACGAGGTCTTCGCCCCCGACGCGAAGCCCGGCCTCCTGCGCGCCGTCTCGGTCGTCTCGCGGCAGCGCCGCTCGGTGAAGCAGGTGGAGGCGCTCCTGCGCGACGCCGGGAAGGCCCCCTCGCTCGCGCGGCTCTTTCCCGAGGCGCACGTGCAGGAGTGGTCCCTGACGCTGCGAGGTGCGCGATGAGGAGGCGTCGGCTCGCGACGGGTTCCAGACCGTTCGGTGTGCTGGCGGGTCTGGCCGCCCTGCTCCTCGCCAGTGTGTCGCCCGTCGAAGCCGCCTCCGAGGTCGGCTTCACGCTCGTGGTGACGAACAACCGGAGCCTCCTGCCGCACCGACCGAACCTGCAGTACGCCGACGACGACGGGGCGCGCTACGTGCAGGTCTTCCGCACCATCACCGAACCCGGGCACCTGCGCCTGCTCACGCGCTTCGATCGTCCCACGGCCGCGCTCTATCCGGGGCTCGGGGCCACCGCGCGGGCCCCTCGGCGCGCCGAGCTGCGTCAGGCCGTGCGCGAGCTCGCCGACGCGGTGCGCGCGGCCCGTGCAAAGGGACTGCACACGGTCTTCTACTTCGTCTTCGCCGGCCACGGGCAAGTGGACCGCGGCAAGGGCTACCTCGAGCTCGAGGACGGCCGGCTCGGGCCCGAGGAGCTGGAGCGGGAGGTGCTGGGAAAGGTCCCCGCCCACCGCGCGCACCTGATCCTCGACAGCTGCAACTCCTTCTTCGTGATCAGCCCGCGCAAGGCCGGCGGCCGCCGCTGGGCCACCCCGAAGGACCTGAAGCTCGGCTTCGTGGAGCGCTTTCCGCAGGTCGGGGTCTTCCTCTCCACGAGCGCGGCCGGCGAGGTCTACGAATGGTCGGAGCTGCAGTCGGGGATCTTCAGCCACGAGGTGCGCTCGGGCCTCTCCGGCGCCGCGGACGCGAACGGCGACGGGCGCGTCTCGTACGACGAGCTCGCGGCCTTCGTGGCGATAGCGAATCGCCGCATCAAGAACGAGCACTTCCGCCCCAAGGTCTTCGCACGCGGGCCCTACCAGAACGGAGGCGCCTCGCTGTTCGCCGTGGACCGCGCGGTGGGGCGCAAGCTCGTGCTCGGCCCGCCGGCGCAGCGGGTCTGGGTGCGGGACCTCCAGGGGACGCGCCTCCTCGACGTCCACAAGGAGCGGGGGCGCGAGCTGACGCTGGTCTTGCCCATGCCCGTGACCGAGGGCGCCATCGTGCAAGAGCTCGTCGCGGCCCGCGGCAAAGGGGGGCGCCCCACGCTGCGCGAGATCCGCCTGCCCACCTCGACCGCCTCGGTGATGCTCACCCCGCGCCCGACGCCACTCCTCGCCCGCGGGGACGACGCGCTCTACGAGGAGTTCTTCGCCGAGCCCTTCGGCCCCGAAGCCTACGCGCGCGAACGACGGCACCCGGCGGCCGAAGAGGTCTTCGGCATCTCCTGGCGCGACGAGGTGCGCATGCGGCACTACCTGGCGGCGCTCGCCCGCGCCGACCGCGCCGACCGGCTGACCCTCGCCGGCACGAGCGCCCTCGGGGGCCTGGTCGTGGCCGCCTCGGGGGGCGTGATCCTCGGCATGAAGAGCGGCGAGCTCGACCAGACGACCAAGATCTCCGCGATCGTGCTCCTCGGCGGGGGCGGCGCCCTCGCGGCCACCGGCCTCCTGCGGCTCTTCGCGCGCTCGGAGGGGGAGAAGGCCTACGCCGCCTTCGAAGACGAGCTCCGACGCCCCGGGGCGAGCTTCGAGTCCGTCGTGGCCCGCACCGAAGCGCACCTCCTCGAGCTCGCCGAACGCGAGGCCCGCCGCCGGCGCCTCGTCTCCGCGCTGGCCTTCGTCGAGGGGGGCCTGCTCCTCGGTGCCACCGTGGCGATCGGCATCGTGGACGCCCGCTTGTCGAGCACCAACCTCCCCGCCGCGATCTACGTCATGGGCGGAGCCATGAGCGCGCTCCTCTTCGGCCTCGGCGTCTCGCTGCGCTACATGGAGACCCCCATGGAACGCATGCTGCGTCTCTACCGCGAGGACCCGGACCTCAACCTGAACCTGGCCTTCGGCCCCGCACCGGGGGGCGGGATGGTGGGGGTAACCGGTACCTTCTAGCGGGCGTACTCTGTCCGTCACGGGCCGCGGCCCGCCCCGACAGCTTTTCACGGCAAACCCTTCACCCCAGAGGAGGACCCCATGTCCCATCTTCGTCCCTACGGTCATCACACCATCACGCCGGCCTTCGTCGTCCAGGGAGCGGGCAAGGTGGTGCGCTTTCTCGAGCAGGCCTTCGGCGCGAAGGTGGTGGATCGCTACGACGGCCCGAACGGCGCGCTGATGCACGCCGAGCTCCTCCTCGGCGACAGCGTCGTGATGTGCGGCGAGCCCATGATGGGGATGGAAGCGATGCCCGCCGCGTTCTCCTACTACGTGGCGGACGCCAAGGCCGTGGATGCTTCCTACGGGCGCGCGCTCGAAGCGGGGGCGACCTCCGTGGAGCCGCCGAAGAATCAGGCCTGGGGCTATCGCTCGGCCACGGTGAAGGACAGCGGCGGCAACCGCTGGACGATCTGCGCCGTGGTGGAGCTCGTCTCGCGCGAGGAGATCGTCCGCCGCCTGGCGGAGATGATGAAGGGTTAACCTCGAGCCCGCCTCCCGACCGCCGATTCGCACCCCGCGCGCGCCTCCGCGCCCTTCGGTAGACTCGCCCGTGCACGGGGAGAGCCGCCATGCCGAGCCGCGAACGAGAAGAGGGCTTCGAACCTGCCCGCCGCCGCGCCGCCGCCTGGCTCGGCCTGCTGGTCTGCGCCGTGGCCGTCGGCGTCAGCGGCGCCTGCAAGAGCCCGAGCGAGAGCCCTCCACCCTCCGGTTCCGCGCCCGAACCGCGGGCCGGGCTCAGCGCCGTGCAGCGGCGCGTGCTCGACGAGGTGCTGGGCTGGAAGACGCTCGACCACGACGTGATCGTCTACGCCCTGCCGCAGGTGGCGGCGGCCGGCGCGCGCCTGGGCGTGGACGGGCGGCGGGATAGCCTGACGCTCGGCGAGGCCTCCTTTCTCTTCGTCATCGACGACGCGCCGCATCGGCTGCTCGAGCACCCGCTGCGGCACGTGCTGGTCTCCGAGAGCTCGGGGGCGGTCAGCGTCCGGCACGCCTCGAACTGGCCGCTCCTCGACGGGCGCGCGGCCTTTCCGACCCGCCTCGGCGAGCTCGCGAGCGAGGCCCTCACGGTCTACAGCACCTACCGTGGGCGAGTCGTCCCGCCGCCGACCGTCGAGCCGCCCAAGGACGTGCTGCTACGCACCTCGCAGCGGCACGTCACCTGCGCCTCGGGCCGCGCGCCGCGCCGCTACGGCGTGATCGGCACCGGCAACGGCACGGGCGAGGACCTGCTCCTCGCCACGGGGCACGCGATGTGGGTCACCCTGAGCGCGCTCGGCTTCGACGTGCTCCTCGGAGCCTGGGGCGCGAAGGACCCCGGCGCGGGAGACACCTTCCTGCAGGCGCTCGCGGGCCTCGCCTCGCAGGTCGAGTGCTGCGACGAGGTGGTGGTCTTCGTGAACGCCCACGGCGCGCGACGGGTGACGCGCAAGAACGCCGCCGGCGTCGATGATTTTCTCTTCTACGGCGAGGACGGTCAGGTCTACGACAATGGGCAGCTCGTCGCCGCAGCGCGACCGGGCGAAGCGCTGAGCTGGGACGTCCGGCTCGGCAAGCGCTTCATCTCCGAGGCCGAGCTCGCGGACGCGCTCAAGCAGCTCAAGGCCTGCCACATCACCGTCGTCCTCGAGGCCTGCTTCAGCGGCGGCTTTCAGATCGCCCTCGCCGCGGTGCCCGGGGTGGAGCGCGTCTTCACCTCCGCGTCGAGCGACGAGGCCAGCGAGGCCAGCCTGGCGCTCCCCGCCTGCCCCGCCACGCACTACCTGCTCAAGAACTTCTCCGTCACGGGCGCGAAGCCGGACCTCGGAGCGGCACTCGCCGCGGCGTGGGCGGCCGGCACGAAGGAAAGCCCGTTCGTGGAACGTGACGGGACGAGCGCGGCCGCCGCGGACCTGACCTTCGGACGGCGGGTCTCGGATCGCCCCACGCAAAGCCAGCGGCCAGGCGAGTGCGTCTGCTGCGGGGATGGCAAGGCGAGCCCCGGTGAACGCTGCGACCCCACCGCGAGCCCGAACGGCTGCGCGGCCGGCGCGAGCTGCAGCGCGCGCTGCGACACCTGCAGCGCACCGAAGGAGTGCCCGACCGTCGCCTGCTCGCCCTCGTGCACGGAGGGCTTCACCTGCTGCTCTGGGCGCTGCCTCGAGCTGAAGCCGAAGAAGCCGAACACCAACCCGGACGACCAGGCGCAGACCATCTACTGCGGGAGCTGCGGCCACGCCTGCACGCTCGGCGAGTACTGCGACAGCGACGGCACCTGCAAGCCGTTCTACACGGGGGACGCGAGCTTCTGTTCGGACGCGAAAGCGTGCGCGCGCTACTGGGCGGAAGCGCATCCGCCGGCCTGGTGGATTCCGCCGCCGTCGGGCGCCTCGGACTGCACGGCGCTCTCGCCCACGGGTACCTGGAGCTGCATCGGGGGCTCGTGCTGTGCGCCGGGCCGGGAGGCCACCTGCAAGGCGAACCTCGAGCCGTACACACCGTGCAAGTCGAACGAGACGCTCTGCCCCTTCCCGAGCTGGCACGGGAACGCCTGCGTCAAGGCCTGCGTGGATCTCAAGGTCGGCACGGGCGGCCCGACGCAGGGCCCCATCCACTGCGGGGCCTGCGGCCGACTCTGCCGCCGCGGCGAGTACTGCTACGAAGGAGCCTGCCGCCACCCGAGCGAGGCGAGCATCTGCGACCTGCACTACTACGGACCCTCGATGAAATTCCGCGTCTGCGACCCGAGCCAGCGCTGCTGCCCCATCGACCTCACGAGCCCCGAGGGTCAGACCTACTACCGCTACGAGTGCCGGTAGGCAGGGCGCGGCACGGCCAGGCCCCGCGGCACGAAGGGCCCAGCACGAAGGGCCCGGCACGAAATTTCGTGCCCTGTGCCCGGGACCTTGGCACAGGCTGGCGCACAGCCCGCTGCGCCAACGCTGATTCAAGCCATTGCGATCATTGTAGGTAGAAGGCGTGCGGCGTCTGGCACGCGGCCTGCTAACCGAGGGATCCGCGCCGCACAGGAAGCTGGCGCGACTCGGCACACTCACGAGGAGGGACCTCATGCGCACGTCCATTACCTTTAGCCTGGGCCTATGCGCCGCCGTCGGCGCGCTCTGGGCCTTCGCTCCGACGCCGCGGGCCGGCGAGAAGCCCGGGGCCGCTCGCGCGCGCGCTGCTTCGGCTGCGCCGGGCGCCGCGGCTTCCTGCGCCTCGGATCAGGACGGAGACGGCTACGGTCCCGGCTGCGCCAAGGGCCCCGACTGCAACGACCGCGATGCGGCCGTGCATCCGGGCCGACCCGAGCAGTGCAACGGGCGCGACGACAACTGCGACACGCTGGTGGACGAGGGCCTCGCGAGCTGCGCTGCGCCCACGATCGATCGCCGCTCCGTCTCCGTCCCCGCCGGCGCCTTCCTGATGGGCAGCCCCGCCGGCGTGGGCGCCCCCGACGAGCGCCCGGAACACCGCGTGGTGGTCTCGGGGCTGCGCCTCGACCGCCACGAGGTCACGAACCGCCGCTACGAGGCCTGCGTCGCCGCGAAGCAGTGCACGCGCCCGGCGCTCCTCGGCTCGCACCGCCGCGCCGAGTACTACGGGGACCCGCGCTTCGCCGACTACCCGGTGATCTTCGTCGACTGGCACCAGGCCCAGGCCTTCTGCCGCTTCGCCGGCGGAAGGCTTCCGACGGAAGCCGAATGGGAGAAGGCCGCGCGCGGCCCGGCTCCGTCGAAGCGCGTCTACCCCTGGGGTGACTCGGCCCCCGACTGTCTGAAGGCGAACCACGGCGGCCCCGGTTCGTGCGTGGGCGATACGGACCGCGTAGGACGCCGCCCGGCCGGCGCGAGCCTCTATGGCGCGCACGACCTGGCGGGCAACGTCTGGGAGTGGACCGCGGACTGGTACGCGGCGGGCTACTACGCCACGAGCGACACGAAGGACCCGCAGGGACCGGCCTCGGGCCGCCTGAAGGTGATGCGCGGCGGCTGCTGGGCCGCGGGTGCCGACTCGCTGCGCGTCTCGTGCCGCAAGGCCGAGCTGCCGTCGAGCTGGGCCTACAACGTGGGCTTCCGTTGCGCCTACCCGGAGAGGAGCTAGCCATGCTGCGCACCCTGACGACTCTCGTGCTCTCCACGCTGGTGCTCGTGCCGCGCGTCGCGCTCCCCTGCGGCGGCGGCTTCGGCGACGGCCTGCACATCGATCCCTCGCAGCGCATCCTGATCGCCTTCCGCGGCACCAGCGAGACCTACGTCTTCAACCCGCACTTCTGCGGCCAGGCGGCCGAGTTCGGGCTCGTGCTCCCCGTGCCGGGCAAGCTCCTCGCGAATCCCTCGCTGGCCGACGTGAAGCTCTTCGCCGAGCTCGAGGCGCTCTCCGCGCCGCGCATCGAGAAGCGCACCGCCTGCCTCGGTGACCGCGGCGTGCCCGAGCCGGGCGGCTGGGGGGGCAAGGGGCCCGACGCCGGGGCCTCGCAGGTCACCGTCGTGAACAAGGGCCAGGTCGGCATCTTCGACTGGGTCCTGCTCAAGGCCGACACCGCGGCCGCCTTCACCGACTGGCTGGACGCGAACAAGTTCCCCTACGACAAGGCCTCGGCCGCGACCTTCGGCCACTACGTGACGCAGGGCTGGTACTTCGTGGCCTTCAAGATCACCGCCGACAGCAAGGCGCCGCCCCCGGGCTCGCAGCTCTGCGGCGACCTCGGGCCGCTCACGCTCGCCTTCGAGACCCGGACCGCCGTCATCCCGGCGCGCATCGCCGCGCTCGGCGGCTCGGCGAGCCAACCCTTCGGCTGGCGCGTCTTCACGCTCGCGGCGGAGCAGCAGCGCACGCTCACGAAGGGCGTGGCCGGCCAGCTCCGCTTCTCCGGCAGCCTCTCGAGCGCGCAGCTCGCCGGCACCCCGGAGCTGGCGAAGCTGGCGCTCGCGGGGGATCGCCTGACCAAGCTGGACCTCCAGTTCTGGGGGAGCGCGCTCACCGGAGACATCAGCCTCGAGAAGGACCCCGCGCAGGCCGACTTCCGCCAGACGATCTACGAGACGACCTACGTGAAGTGCGACGCGGGTCCGTCGGGCGAGGCCGGGCCCGTGAAGAAGGACGCCGGCCGCACCGACGCCGGGCCTTCGCCCGCACCGGGCAGCGACGCCCGCGTCTCGGGACCGAAGTTCTCGGGCGAGGAGGCGGACACCGGCTGCACCGTCGGTGGCTCGGACGCGCGCCTGCCGCTCGTCCTGCTCACCTTCGTTGCCCTGGCCTTCGGCTTCGGCCGGCGTCGCAAGCGCGGCTAGCCGCGAGCCTCGCGACCTGGCGCCTCGCTTCCCCTAACCGGTCACTCCACCCGCCGCTCACCGCCGACCTCGCTCCCGCCAACCCGCCGAAGTTGCACGCCCGCATCACCGCGACAACCTGGCACATGCTCTGCACAGGCCGCGGACAGACCTCGAGCCCCAGGAGTCGAAGATGTCGTCCAAGCCGTCCTTGCGTTGGGTTCGTCTCGCGACGTTCGCGTGCCTCCTCCCGGCCCTCGCGGCGTGCGGGAGCGAGGTCGGAGACCCGAATCCGGGCAGCATCGAGAGCTGCGCCTCGCAGGTTCGTACCGCGGACCCGAGTGTCGAAGCGGATGAGGCGGCCCAGCTCTGCCGCTCGTACGTCGCGAAGGGCGGCGTCCTCGGCGAGCGCAGCGCGCAGGGCTTCAACCCGTTCGCCTGGCTCGGCTGGCTCGGCATCGGCACCCCGAAGGTGACGAAGAGCTTTTCGTATCCGACGACCACCGAGGCCGCGACCTGCACCGTCACGCTCCGCGACAAGAACAACAACGGTTGCTACGACGCGCCGGAGGCCATGTCCGCGGTCGTCGACTGTCCCACGCAGGCCTGTAGCTGGTTCAAGGACGGCAAGCCCGACATGGATAAGGTTCCGGAGACGGTCGAGGTCTGCACCGACAAGTTCACCGAGCTCTACCGCTGCGCGAAGAAGTAGCGCCCCACGCACCCACGGAGTCCACGATGCGCGTCAGCCGATCTGTATCTTTCATCGCGGTCTGCCTCCTCGCCGGCATGGCGTCGACCCTCGCGGCCTGCGGTGACGAGGGAGGCGACCCGAATCCGGGCAGCATCGAGAGCTGCGCCTCGCAGGTTCGCACCGCGGACCCGAGCGTCGACAATCGAGAGGCCCTCGCCCTCTGCCGCTCCTACGTCGCCAAGGGCGGCGTGGTCGGCGAGCGCAGCACGCAGGGCTTCAACCCCCTCGCCTGGCTTGGCTGGCTCGGGATCGGGGCGCCGAAGATCAGCGACACCTTCCCGCACCCCTGGACGAATCACGTTGCCACCTGCACGGTCAGCTTCCGCGACACGAACCGAAACGGCTGCGCCGACGTGGAGGAGCTCGTCACGACGGACCTCGTCTGCCCGAAGTCGGACTGCGACTGGGACACGGGCGTGCGGACTGATTTCGACGCGTCCGCCGCGTGCGAGCAGGAGTCCGCGCGTCGCCACCCCTGCCCCAAGAAGAAGTAGCGCCCTCCTCGCCTCCCCGCCGACGCGGCTGGAACGTGTCGGCACCTGGCTCCGCCTGCCGCCAGCCTCCGACGCACCCAAGTCCCTGCGACTGCAACAAGACTTCGTGGAACGCCGATTGCAGTTCAGCGCGCCTGCATTCCACGATGGAGGCGAAAGCCATGCGTCTGCGTGTCGGGTTCGGGTCTTCGCTGCTCTGTCTGCTGGCCTCGAGCGGTGCCTTCGCGGCGCCCGTGGTCACGATGACGCCCGCGGGGAAGAAGGCCGTCAAGATCGAGATCCGCGACGGCTACTACGGGGGCCTCGTGTACACCGGCTCCGGGGCCTCGGCGCGCATGGCCAAGGAAGGCTCCTATCAGCTGCTCAGCCTCACCGTGCCGCTGGCCGTGGCCAAGGAGGTCGCGCGCGCCGGCGTCGAGGGGCTGCGGGTCTTCTCGGCCCAGGACTACCTGACCGGCCCGCAGCTCCGCCTCGTCGCGGGGCAGGGGGCCAGCACGGTGATCCTCGACCGCACACAGCGCGCCGGCGGAAACGGGCAGAACAGCTACGGCGCGATGCGCGTGCAGCGCGGCCTCGGCGAGAACGCGACGGCCTTCTTCTTCGGCCGCGCGCGGCAGGGCGAGAACCTGGGCCAGGGCCGATTCACGCGCAGCACGTCCAAGAACACCCGGCGGGGCACCTCGACCATCGTCGACCCCGCGACCCTCGAGACGCTCACCGCGGCGCTGCTCGACGGGCACACGCCGCAGTGGTACGTCAAGCCCACGCGCGCGCTGACCACCGTACCGACGGCCCCGCTCGAGGCCTTCGGCGGCTTCATGGGCCTCGGCGATCAGGACCAGGACCACGGGCGGGGCGAGCGCACGGGCATGGCCCTCCCCGTGATCAACGAGAAGGCGACGCTCGAGATCGCTCCCGCGCTGCGGGCCGTCTTCGGCCTCTGACCGACGGCGCGCGCTCGCGCACCGCACACCTCGCGTCCGACGAGCCTGGGAGTAAACCCCCCGATCGAGAGCTCCGACTCGGAGACAAAACCCCCATCGCGCCGCGTAAAGCGCACGCAAACGCCCCATCCGCGCGAATGTGTCTTGTGAGGTTCGAAGCGCGTTTCGTATAGTGCGCTCGTTGTCAACCCCACATGCAAGGAGGTGCGTAGTGCACGTGACACGCAGTCGTGCTCTGGCGTTCGCCCTCGGAATCGGCAGCCTCGCGAGCTGCTCGAACGGGCCGTCGCAGTGGAACGATAGCGACGCGAGCGTGGCGCAGGGGGATGGTGGCGGTGGCAACGCGAGCGACGGTGGGCCGAGTCCCTTTGCGGATCTCGGCCACCTGGACAGCGGCATTCCGAACCCGTGCCCGGCGAACCAAACGCTGCCTGCGCTCTCGGGGCGCGTGCTCGCCCCCAACGGCCAGGATCCCGTCGCGGGCGCGCTCGTGTACGTCCCGCACGGCGAGCCGCAGGCCCTCGGCAAGGGTAACCAGTGCGAGCTCTGCAAGACGCCGTCGTCCGGCGTGTGGGCGGTGGCGCGCACGGACGCGGAGGGGCGCTTCACGCTGCGCCAGACGCCGGTGGGTGAGATCAAGCTCGTCGTGCAGCACGGCTACTTCCGGCGCATCGCCACCGTGACCGCGAGCTGCGGCAAGGACACGGTGGTGCCCCCCGAGGCCACGCGGCTACCGCGCAAGCGTGCCGAGGGAGACCTGCCGCGCATCGCGGTGGCGACGGGGATCGTGGACCGCATGCAGGACGTGCTGAGCAAGATCGGTATCGAGGAGTTCGATCTCTTCGACGGCAAGGAAGGGAGCTCGAGCGGCGGCACGGCGATGCCCAAGGTGAGCGCGATCCTCTCCGACCCGGCCAAGCTGGCGGAGTACAACATCGTGCTCTTCAACTGCCGCAACGGCTACGAGGGCTCGCTCCAGAGCGGCACCTGGGGCAAGAACCTGGAGGCCTTCGTGCGCAGCGGAGGACGCCTCTTCGTGGATGACATGGCCTACGAGGTGGTGGAGTGGAGCTTCCCGCTGGCGGTGGACTTCGAGACCGGGGCGGCGGCGGCCACCGGAGGGACGCCCCAGGGCCCGGCGAACGCGGCCGAGCGGGGGGAGTACGCGGCCTCGCTCGCGGCCAACATCCCCGACCCCGACCTGAAGCGCTGGCTCAGTCAGTTCCCGAACACGCTGCGGCCGGACGGCACGATCCCGATCACCGGGTGGCTCAGCAACTGGGCCGTGATGCACGGCGCCGCCGCGGGGACCAAGGTCTGGGTGGAAGGCAACGTGTCCTTCAAGGGCGGCTCGGGCGCGCGGCCGCTCTCGGTGAGCTTCGACGCGGACCTCGGCGGCGGCAAGAAGTGCGGCCGGGTGGTCTACAACTCGTACCACACGGTCCCGTACAACTCGTCGCCGAGCGCCCCCTTCGTGCCGCAGGAGCGCATCCTCGAATACCTGTTCTTCCACCTCGCGGACTGCGGCTCGCTCAGGTAGGCGGGCCCACTCAGGGAGGTCGGCTACGGCGCGGCGAAGGCGGGCTGCGGCTGGGCCTGAAGCCGCGCGCGCTCGCCCGCGTCCCGCGCCGGGCGCAGGGCGGGAAAGACCTGCCTCGCCGTGCAGCGCTCCACGTCCACGGCCATGACCGTCAGCGGACCGCGCAGCGCGTGCGCCAGCGCGGCAAAGGCTCCCGTAGCGTCGCCGGGCAGCTCGGGTAGCACGAGCATCGCCGGCTGGCCCCGCTCGCAGCGCCGCTGGAGCTGGACCTGCGCGCGCTCGAGGGTGCGCCGCAGCCGGATGGCGCCCACGGCAGGGTCGGCGCCGGGAGTCACGTGCTTCATCTCCACCCGCGTCCCGTCGCTGAGGAGGCCATCCAGCTCGTGGCCGCCCACCGTCGTACCGATGCCCACGAGGCGCTGCTCGGGGCGGGTGGCCCACCGCGAGAGCGCGGCGCCCGCCACGAGCTCGAACGCCGGGCCCGAGCTCGCGCTCGCCCCACCCGAGGAGGCGAGGCGCTCCAGCACGAAGCCGACCCCTTCGATGCGGTCGACGATCGGCAGGGCCTTGAGCGCCGGCACGATGAACGGAAGGTTGTGGATGTTCGAGACCGCCCCGAAGAGGAGCTGCCGCGAGACGGTGTTGCGCTCGAGCACCTCGCCGAGCGCGACGAGGGCGGGACGGCTCCCCGGGTCGCTGCAGAGCAGGCGCCGGACCTCGCGGGGGGCGCCGGCCAGGAATTGCGTGGCCGCGCGGGTCTGAAGGGTGGGGTTCGCCGGCGCGACGCCGGACTGGAGGATCAGGGCTGCGAAGGCCAGGACGGAGACGGCACGCACACGCATGGAGGACTGAGCGACGCAGGATCCGTGCCCCGCGCGAAGCAACGAATATCCAGAAGATAGCTTCGATATTGCAACGGTTGTTGGACTCGGAGCCGGAGCCTCGCCGACGGAGCCTTCATATATTGGAGCGCGGCGCGCGACCGGCTCGCACCGTGGGGGCTCTGGAGTCCACGCCGACGCATGGCATCAGCGCGATCCATTTCTTCCCCGGCCGGCTAGCCCGGCGGCCAGCCCCTCACGCGCCTAACATCCTGTAATATCTATTATATCTATTGGTCTTGCGCTTGCATCAGGCGTTGGCCATGAGACGAACGACCCGAAAACTATCGATCCTGGTGGTCACCGCGGCCTGCCTCGCGAGCGTTCCCGCCCTGGCCGAGCGCCGCGGCAGCGATCACATTCGCGTCCAGCCGAAACCGCGCGCGGAGTCCGAGTCGGTGACCATCGCGCGCACGCTCAACATCACGCGCGCGCAGGCGCAGCAACTCCAGGCACTGCGCCTCGGCGTCCACGTGCCGGAACCGGACGCAAAGGTAGTGGAGCTCTTCCGCAAGGAGCTCGAGGAGCCCTACGACGCTAAGGGCCGCACGCGGCTCGGGCAGCGTCTGCTCGACAACGTGCAGGCCTCTCACACCGCAGCCCCGAGCCAGGGGGCGTATGTCCGGCTCTCCCGCGCGGAAGAGCACGCGCGGGCCGGAAACCCGGCGTTTTCCGGCACTCCCGCTCTGAAGCCCCCGTCGAAGTCCTTTTCCCTGGTGGACGCCCTGCTGTCGCTCGTGCGGCGCGTGTTCCCCGAGGACAGCCGCCCGCGGGAAGTCCTCGGCGCGGCCCTCCGCCCGACGACGGTCGCCAGCCGTAGGAAGGCTCTGCTCGAGAAGCTCGTCGCGGCGTACAAGGGCGGGGTCGAGCCCCACGACGTGGTCGGCCACGCCCTGGAGGCCACGCGCGCCCTGCTGCGTTCGCCCGCGACCCCCGCGAAGGACTTCGACCCGCTCCCGATCAGCCAGCTCGTGATCCCCGATCTCTCCGGTCCCAAGGAGTCGGACAAGATCATCGAATCCCTGGTCGCGAAGGAGCGACAGGTCTCCAGCACCATGTTCGGGCTGCTGGTCACCATGAACAACGCCGGCTACTCGCGCGCCCGGGAGAACGAGCTGAACATGCAGCGCGCCCTGCCCATCTTCCGCGAGGCCGCCAAGGAGCCGACGCCTGCCCGACAGCTCGCCTTCCTCATGCGAACCGCGTCGCTCCTCGAGGCCTCGATCGTCGCGGATCACTCGGGCGTCGCCCGGGTCCTCCGAAGCTACGTCGCGGCGGAGCTCCGGCGGCCCGAAGTAGCGCAGGCCGTCGCGCGCCAGACCCTGGCGCGGCGTGCTCCGGAGCAGCCGACGCGGGCACGTCCTTCGACGTACCTCACGGTCAAGTCCCGCGGCGAGGGCCTGGCCGGCCTCAAGGAGACGCTCGACACGGCGTGGGGGATTCTGGAGCGCACTATCGACCCGCAGGTTCTGGCCCGGATGCCCAAGCTGACGATCGAGGCCTACGGCTATGGGATCAACGAGAACACGGCCTGGACCACCGGCCGGATGCAGGTCGGCACCAATCTGACCGTCGCGCGGGCGCTCGACCTCTACGGATGGGTTCTGGGCCACGCCACCAACATCACGGGGACCCACCCCGAGCGTAACCCGGAGAAGCTCGGCCTGGCTGTGTTCGAGAGCGAAGCCACGCTCAAGGCCGCCTTCGAGAAGAACCCGCTGACGATGCTGGCGCTGCTGAAGGCCCTGCAGGGGCGCTAGTCAGAGCGCTACTTAGGATCGCAGCGGAGCAGATAGCCCGGCCGACAGGGGTCGTAGACGTTGACGTAGGTCTGGTCGTCCCAGCAGTTGCAGCAGCAATCGCCGGTGTACGTTCGGCCGGCGCGCGCCGGGCAGGTGGCCTGCTTGCACGCCACGGGCCCGCGGTCCCAGCAGAAGCCCTCCACACAGCAGAATTCCCCGCCCGGCCCGCACGGACACGGCGCACCGCCTGCGGGACAGCCGCCTTGCCCGGCGCACATTCCGACGGTGGGCTTGTACGTCGGGCACTGGGCCGCGTCGCGGCGCGGCGGCGCAGCGTCGCGCACGCCGCCATCACGCGCCGCCCCACCGCCGTCCGCCGTCGGGGCGTGACACACGTCGGGGTCCTCGACCTTGGTGATGTTCTTGAGCTTGCAGTAGTCCTGCGCGTAGCTGTGCACGCGTCTCGCGGGATCGCTCGCCGGATACGGGTCGTCCATGCGCACGACGTGCTCGCGCAGCTTGCCGAAGTTGTCCTTGCCCCACACGACGAGCTCGCGCGTCGCGGCGCGCACCTCCACGACCACCTCCACGTGGTCGGCGGCCTCCTTGCTCGCGCGATGAATGATGATCGTGCCCACTTCGGCCTCGGCGGCCGTGCCCGAGCCCGCGCTGAAGGTCTGGCAGAGCTTGTCCACGTCGCTCGCCGTGGCGGTGAACGGGTCGAGAGATTCGTGCGACGGCAGCCCCGGATGCTTCATCAAGATCCAGCGCAGCACCGTGCCCGCGCAGTTGCTCAAACGCGACATGCCCGCGGGCCAACCCGCCGGCGTGATCGGCGCGTAGCCGTCGGGGCCCCCCCAGTTCTCCTCGTCGCCGCGCTCGTACCGCGCGACGGCGTCCACCACGGCGGCGCGCGTGAGGTCGAAGTCGCGGGCCGGCTGCCGGATCGACAGCTCCACCCGGGCTGGCTGGCCGCTGCGCGCATCGGTACCGCTGAAGGTGACCGTGCGCAGCGTGTCGCTCCCGGCCTTCTGGCAGGCCACGAGCGCAGCGGTGCGCTTCGTCGAGGAGCTCGTGCGCGTCGGCAGCACCTGCAGCATCTCGTCGATGCCGTAGGTGTAGTAGCGAGCATTGGTGGGCTTGCCCGTCAGCACGCGGAGCGTATGCGTCACGGCGTGCTGGCTCCACCAGGTCGGCGCCAGGAGCTGCGCGTCGAGCCAGGTCTCGAGCCGCGCCACGGCGGCCGGCGAGCCGGCCCGCTCGAGCCCCTGCGCGGCGACGACGAGCAGCATGTCGTCCTCGGAGGTGGGCTCGAGCTCGAAGGGCGCGAGCAGCGTCGACTCGTCGAGCCCCTCGAGCGCAGGCACCACCGCGCGCACCGCGGGCCGGATCTGGTGGGGGAACGCCAGTCGCCCGAGCTGCGTGTACATGGCTGGCTCTTGCAGCGAGCCGAGCTGGCCGAGGCTGGGACCCGCCTTGGACGCTTTGCAGCCCGCGAGCACGCTCAGCACCAGGCTTCCTAAAAGGGCAAACGACCACTCAGCAACGTTGGTCCGACGCATCAGCTCCTCCGCAGAAGGCAGGCAGCGTAGCACGGGCGGGGACCAGAGCCGGGGGCGGGGCGGGAAGGCGGGAAGGCGGGAACGTGCCGGACGGCCGCGCCTCACTGCGCCAGGGTCGCCTCGGTGAGCGGTTTCATGACCTGGCTCAGGTTCTTGTAGCCGCCCCAGCCGAGGGTCCAGAGCGCCGCGCCGCGCAGCTGGGGGTACGGGGCATAGCGCCCGGCGGCCTCGACGAGCTGAGGCAGGGAAACCGTCGCGGCGGGCGAATCTCCCGCTCCCCAGCCGAACTCGGTGATGTGCACCGTCGGCCGCGCGATCCCCATCGCGTCGCAGGCGGCGAAGAGCTTGAGGAAGCGCCCGAGCAAGCTCCCCCAGTCGGCGAAGAGCGTGTCGCTGTTGTAGCTGTACTCGTGGAGCGACACGGCGAGCTTCTCGGGGTTCGCCGCACAGAGCGCGAGGAAGCGCCGCATCCAGGGCGTGGTCCAGCTCGACGGCTCGGGCTCGCCGCTCGACCAGCCGAACATGGCGACCCTGTACCCCTCGGCGAGCGACTGCTCGGCCAGGTGCACGGCGAACTCCGCCAGCCAATCGTTCTGGGGCGTGGCGTGGCTCTTGTCGACCTCGTTGATCACCTCCAGCCAGACGTCCCGCTTGTGGTCACCGGCCACGAACTCCGGCGGCAGGATCGCCTTGGTGCGCTCCCAGTGCAGGCGCGCCGCATCGCGCGGCGGGAGCGTGTAGAGCGGAACGTCGTACTCGTAGTCCCCGCGGTTGCTGAAGCGAAAGACGAGCTCGTGCGGGACGCCGCTCTTGCGCTTGAGCGCCACGCCGTCGTTGATCTGCCCGTAGCTGTCCGCGGACTTGAGGTAGAACGGAATGCAGGCCCCGTCGAGGGCGCGCATCCAATCGCCGAGCCCGAAGCGCGCGTTCGGGTCGAACTGATCGTTGTTGTTCGGGCCGACGTGAAAGCCGATCTTCGAGAGCGGCGGACGGCGCAGGCAGGCCGGGCCTGCCGGCAGGGGGGCCGGGGGCGGCTGCGACGCGCACGCAAGCCCGGCCGAGCGACTCCAGCCGACCTTCTCGCTGCCCCCTACCAGGGTGCGCAGGTGCGTCCAGCGGATTCCCCCGCGGAGGACCTCCTCGAGCGCGGTGCCGCGCTGGCTCGCGGGCAGGGTTGCGAGCACGCGTCCCGTGACGGCCGGGCTCACGCGCAAAAGGAGCGGGGTCCGCACCACTCTGTCGGTTGAAACGCACGGCGCGGCCTTGACCCCCGAGGTCTCGCGCTCGGACTCGAGCTCCTCGTCCGGACCGCCACAGCCGAGCCCCAGGCCAAGCATCGTCGCGAGCCCCGTCACGCACGCAGCCCGTCTCGCCCACGGTGAACTGCCGCACCTATTCGAGCGCGCACGCTCCTTCGATCGACCGGTCCTCATGCTCTCCTCCTCCTCTCGCGTCGCGCCCTGGCGCGGCGAGAGCCGTCCAGCAATCGTTGGGCCAGCCCGCAGAGGAGTATTTACAAGAGGTTACGGACAGAGACTGGCCGAGAGCCGGGGAGATACATCACTTGTTGGAACGGATGCCGCAGGGGCGAGGGCGCGTCTGTGGGTCCCCGCGCGGGCGGCCTCGGCCGGCGCTCAGAGCGCCGTGATGCAAGGACGTGCCCCCGGCTTGCCCGCTCGCTTGAGCTCGGCCAGCGCCCGCTCGAGCTCCTCGACCTTGCTCGCCACGACGACCACCCAGGGGCGTTGCCTCTCGTCGGCCGCGGCGAAGACGAAGGACCCGCGCTGCGCCTCGAGCTGCTTGAGCCACCGCGCGAGCGGCGGCGCGGCGGCGGCCAGGCCCCGGAGCTGCGCGCGGCGCTGCGGCGTCACGACGAGCACCACCGCCGCCTCGGGCCCCGCCTCTCGAAAGGCCTGCACGGTCTGCGCGTGGTCGAGCGGGCTGCTGTGGAAGATCGACTGCGCGGTGAAGGCGCGGCGAAGCTGGCGCACCCCCTCCTGGGTGGTGAAGGTCTCGCCGTCGGTGGCGAGAAAGGCCCGCTTCAGGCGGCTCCGATAGGCCACGCGCACGTCAGGCATCTTCTCGGCCACACGCCCGATCGCCTCGCGCACGAAGGCCTCGTCGAGCGGCCTCTTCGCCTCCAGATAGCGCTCCACGCGCCCGACGAGGAGCTTGGCGAAGCGGTCGATGTCCTCGTCGGCGTACCAGCTCTCGTCCGCGGTGCCGCGCAGCGTGCGCTCCACCCAGCCGTTGCCGATCGCCGTGGCGAGAGCCTCGTCGAGCAGCCCCGCGGCGTGCGGCGCGTACGGCGAGGGCGACCGACGGAAGGCGCCGAGCAGCGCGCGCTGTCTCTCGGGAGGCTGGGCCTGGTAGAGCGCGTGGCAGAGCTCGTGGACGATCACCCCGAAGCGGCCCACCAGGTCCCGCTCGTCGACCAAGGCCTCGACGCTGGCCACGGGTCCGAGGATCGTCGCGTTCGTGCGTCCTCGCGCCGCGGGGATCGGGTGGAGCACCACGACCACGGGCTGCGCCTCGGGCCAGGCCGCGCCGTAGAAGCGCGCGAGCTTCGCGAAGAGCTCCGGGAAGCGGATGCGCCGCGCGAGCTGCTCGAGCGCCTTCCGGTACCGTGCCAGGCGCGGCTCGCTGGGCTTCCAGACGAGCTCGCGATAGATGGGCTCGAAGCTGCCGAGGAGCTCCAGGTACTGGCGGTGCTCCGCGACCGGCAGAAGCGTGGCGATGCGCCCGCCGAAGTCCGGCAGGTCCCGCGCCAGCGCACTCTGCAGCTTCACCAGGCGCGCCACGTCCCACCCCATGTCGCGGCGCTCTTCGGGGTAGCCGGCGTAGCGCCCGCCACCGCGCAGGAAGCGGTCCCGGAGCGCGCGATAGGTGCGCAGGCGGGCGCGCGCCTCGGGCGTGTCGTGGCGGCTCTTGGCGAAGAGCTCGGCGAAGAGCGGCGAGTGGTTCGGCACGCCGCTCAGGGCCTCGACGAAGACGAAGAGGCCGTGGGTCGGGCTCGTGCGGAGGGAGAGCTCGGGCGCGGCGCGCAGCGTTCCGGGGGTGAGGCTCAGACAGAGCAGCCCGAGCAGCGCCAGGCCAGCCGGGGATCGCCTCGGGACGTCGTGGGTTCGCAGCATCGTCTCTCCTTCGCGCGGCGCCGAGCTCGGCCCGAGTTCTTGTCCGCCACCCTTACACGCGGCGTGCGGCAGGTGGTTCCGAGAAAACTGGGCTCCCCTGGCTCTCGGCCCACAAACAGCGCCCCGCGAGCCGCAGCGCGAAGACCGCCTGGCTTGACACGAAACGTCTCGCGCCAGTAACCAGTAACAGGAGAACGGACCATGGCGGCACGTCACACCCCCTTCGATCGGAAGACGCACCTCGCTCACGCGCTGGCGGGCGCCGTGCTGGTTGCGACGGGATTCGCCGGCTGCTACGACGCGCCCCACGGCCAGGCCGCGCGCGTGATGAGAGACCCGCTCGAGCTCCCGCCGGTCATCCGGCGCACGACGCCCACGACGGTGAACGTGGACCTCGTGACCAAGGAGATCATCGCCGACGTGGGTGCCGACCGCCCGACGCTGGTCTGGACCTTCAACGGCAAGATCCCCGGGCCCCTCATCCGCGTGATGGAGGGCGACACCGTCGTCCTCCGCCTCACGAACGAGGCCGGCAGTCGCGAGCCGCACAGCATCGACCTGCACGCGGTCGTGGGCCCCGGCGGCGGGCACGCGGTCACGGAGGTGGCCCCCGGCAAGACCGCCGAGCTGCGCTTCAAGGCCACGCGGCAAGGGGCCTACATCTATCACTGCGCGGCCGAGGGGATGCCCTGGGAGCACCTGGCGTACGGCATGTACGGGGCCATCCTCGTCGAGCCGCCGGGGGGCCTACCCTCGGTGGACCGCGAGCTCTACGTGGTGCAGAGCGAGTGGTACCTCGGGCGCGGCGGCGGGGAGGAGCACGAGGAGGAGGGGAGCTCGGCGCACGCTCCGATGCCGAAGGACGTGCTGGTCCTCGACGAGGCCGCGGCGAGCGCGGAGCACCCGCTCCTCTTCACCTGGAACGGGCACAAGAGCGCGCTCACCGACGCGGCCTTCTTCGGCGAGCGGATGCGCGTCCCGCAAGGGGGGCGCGTGCGCGTCGTCTTCGGCAACGCGGGGCCGAACCTCCCGTCGAGCTTTCACGTCATCGGGGCCATCTTCGACCAGGTCTTCACGGGGCACTTCGGAACGCCTCTCCGCAACGAAGAGACGGTGCTCGTCCCGCCCGGCTCGGCCGCGGTCTTCGAGTTCGACGCGCTCGTGCCCGGGGTCTACACCATGGTCGACCACGCGCTCTTCCGCGTGCCGAAGGGGGCCGTCGGCAACCTGCACGTGGACCCGAAGGGAACCTTCCCGTCGGACCTCTACGCCCCCAAGCCCAGCGGCCCGATGGCGGGAGCGCACGGGACGCCGTAGACGCGCGAGCCCCGCGCTACTCGCGCGCGTCGAGGTAGCGGCGCGCGAGCCCCGCGCTACTCCGTAATGCGCTGATGCCGGACGGGGTGGGTCTTGCTCGGCGCGGGGCGCTCGTTCTTGCGCTCGCCCTCTAGCGGCACCCACTTCTTGTTGCGCGTGCTCCAGACCTCCTGCTGGATCTCGGACTTGGCCGGCGCGGCCTTGAAGTCGCCCCTGTTGCGCGTCACGGCCTCCTTCGCCTTGCGGTCGATGTCCTGCGCGAGCTCGCGCGGCAGCCGCGCGCTGCCGAGCCGGAAGCTGTGCTCGGCGGTGGGGCTCGCGCGGTGCGAGTCGATGCAGAAGACCTGCAGCTTGAGCCGCAGGGTCTGCTTCGGCCGCAGCTTCAGCTCGCTGCCCGAGTGCGCCTTCTGCTGCGCGTCCTGCCACTCGAACGGACCCGCGGCCCCGAGTCGCTGCGGCGCCTTGTCGGGGTCCCCCTCGGGGACGAAGTAGAGGCCGCGTGCCACGAAGGTCTGCGACTGGTCGGTCGGGTTCTGCACCTCGACGGCGAGCTCCCCGTTCGTACCGCCGCTGTAGCGCAGCACGCGCAGCTTGAGCGGGGTCGCCTGCCCCTCGAGGGCGGGCAAGGCCTTGAAGGAACTGGCCTCCGCCGCAACCGGAGCCAGGGCGAAGGCAAGAGCGAGACACGCGGCGCGTTTCATGGGACGTATCCTCCGTTGGCAGGTGAAACGCACGAGAGGCGGGTCCGGTCTCAGGACTCCCGCCTCTCGCCTCGAAAGGAACCGGGATGAGCCAGGACCCTCCAGCGCCGCAGTGCGGCACGAACCGGGCGGCGCGCGCCGGGACCGCCCGGGCGGAGCGGGCGCCGCGAAACGCCCTCGCCTTCCTCCGCGTGGTGGGCTTTCTCGCCGCGTCGCTCGTCGCCTTCCCGAGCTTCGCGCAGTGGTCCAAGGTGGGGGTGGGGATCGAGTACCGCGCCTTCCGCGTCAACGGCGAGAACGACGCCTTCGTCACGCGCCTCGACCGCAAGGAGTCGCGCGCCATCCTGGACACGGCGATCGCCAAGGACTCGCTCGCCAGCGGCCGCGAGACGGTCTCCAGCATGGCCGCGCGCACGAACGGCACGGTCGGGTACTGGGGGGAGTCCGACGCCAAGCCCTACACGGTGGTCGCGGCGATCAACGGGGACTTCTTCGACCTGACCACGGGCGTGCCGGAGAGCGGCCAGATCGTCGGCGGCTGGTACGCCAAGCGCTTCAACGACGTCACCGCCTACTCGGGCTTCGTCTGGAAGCTCGACCGCACCGTCTTCCTCGGGGAGTGCGTCAAGCACGACAAGAACAAGCAGCTCGTGCGGTACGGCGCGACGGGCCCGACCCAGCCGCTCGCCGGCCTGAACCGCGCGCGCAAGGACAACGAGCTCGTGGTCTACACCCGGCACTGGGCCACCACGACGGGCACCGCCGCCACCGGCTCCGAGGTGCGCGTCCGTCTGGACCGGCCGGCCCTCATCGTGCCGTCGCCGAACGGCGTGAGCGGCAAGGTGCTCGAGGTGCGCCGGAACCAGGGGAACACCCCGCTCGGGCCGAACGAGGTCGTCCTCTCCGCCTCGGGCAACGCCGCCACCACGCTGCTGGCCCAGGCCACCGTCGGACAGACGGTCCAGCTCTCGCAGGAGGTCAGCGCCTTCGACCCGAGCTGCAAGCAAGCGGGCGGGGTCGACTGGAGCAAGGCCTACGCCAGCCTGGGAGGCAACTGGATCTTTCTCAAGGGCGGCGTCGTGCAGGACCTCTCGGCCAAGCAAGGGGCCGTGATCGTGAACCCGCGCACCGCCATCGCCTACAACGCCGACTACGTCTTCTTCGTGGTGGTGGATGGCCGCTCGGCGCGCAGCAAGGGCATGAACATGGCCGAGCTCGGTGCGTTCTGCAAAGACGAGCTCCAGGCGACGGACGGCATCAACCAGGACGGCGGCGGCTCGAGCACGCTGTGGGTGAACGGGACCGTCAAGAACGTGCCGTCGGACGGCGCGGAGCGGCCGGTGGCGAACGCGATCATGATGATCACCGTGCCGGGCGCCGCGGGGACTCCCGATGGGGGACCTACCGCTGACCTGAGCGCACCCGTCGGAGATGCCTATATCGATGGATCGCCTCGACCCACCGACGGCGGCTCAAGCAGCGGAGGGGGCGACCACGTGACGGGCGAGGCGGGGGCTGGCTCCCCTGCCTCCGGTGGAGGCTGCGGGTGCGACGCGACGACGCCCGGAGGCCCTCTCTACCCGGAGGCGCGGCTCGTCCCCGCCCTCCTGGCCCTGCTCCTCGGCGCGGCGCTTCGCGGCGCGGGGAAGCGGCGCGGCTCACGGAATGGAGATCGTCGGTAGGCCGTCTCGGCGGAAGCTGTCGGCGAAGCGCAGGGCCACGTCGTGCACCCACTCGGTAGGGTTATCCACCGGCACGGGCGCGGAGAGGGCCCGGATCGGCGGAAAGCCGTAGGCGAAGGCGTGCTCTCCCTTGAAGCCGACGTACATGGTGTGGGTCGCAGGGGCGACGTTCAGCACCCCCACCGTGGCGCCGTTCAGGTTGGCCTTGAGGGGGGGCTTCACGGTGGGCAGGGTCACGTAGCGTAGCGGCATGGTGCGGCCGAGGACCTCGACCACCGGCGCCCCGACGGCGCTCGCGAGGAGCTCGCCGGCCTGGTTCGGCAGGATCTCGTCGGAATAGGCCTGAAAGAGGAGCACCGACTTCGGCGCCCCGACCGGCGCGCGGGCGATGCGCCGCACGTACACCACCGGATCGCCCGGCTCGAGCGCCGCCTGCAGGAGGTTCAGCGAGCGCTGCGCCGCCGCGGGGACCAGATCCGGGCGACCGAGCTCGATCCGGGCATCGAAGGTCCCGCGCAGGAGCAGCTCGAGGAGCGACGAGAAGAAGGGAGAGTTGCTGAAGATGGGGAGGAAGAGGCCCGCCCCACCGACGGAGAGGACGGCGGCCTCGAGGTCGGGGTCCACGGCGGTGAGCATCGAGCCCAGGATCGAGCCGAAGGACTCGCTGGTGTAGACCACGCGGCGCCCGTCGAGCTCGAGCCCCTTCAGCGACGCGTCGGCCGCGGCCACGGCCGAGAGGTCCCCGAGCTTGGCCAGCCGCACGAGCTGCCCGAGCTCCACCACCGCCTGGCGGAAGTTGTCCTGCACGTAGCGGCCGTCGAAGGCGCCGATCCCGGCCGCCTCGTCCCCCTTGATGGTGAAGAAGACGGTCAGCGCGCCGAGCGGGTCCAGGTCCGCGAGACCGTCGGGCCCCTCCGCACCGCTCAGGTTGTGCAGGAGGTCCGTCGCGCCCGAGGCCCGGTCGCTATGCCAGAGGGCGTCCGCGCCGATCGTCGCGTAGCCGGCGCGCGCGTAGTCGTTCGCCACGACGGCGGCCTGGACGCGCCCGGAATTGAGGCCGTGCTGGTAGATGAGGAGCGGCACCTTCTCGGTGCTACCGGGGGGGCGCCTCGGAATCGTGAGCAGAAACGGAATCACCGTCGTGCCGTTCTGCTTCGCCGCGCCGGTCGCGTCGTAGACGATGCGTCCGAGCTGCGTCGTGGAGCGCGAGAGGTACCAGGGCGCCTCGAAGGTCCCGAGGACCACCGCGGCGATCGCCTCGTGCACGACGCCCTTCGGGTCGCCGAGGCCCGAGCGCGCGGTGCTCGGAGTGCCGAAGAAGTCGTCCAGCTCGGCCCCCTTGATGACGCGCGTGACACGAGCCTTCGGCAGCGGGGTCGCGCCGAGCTGCTGGCGCAGGGCGACGAGGCGCGCGCTCGGCGTACCGACCGTGAAGACCGTCGCGGCGCCGACGTGCGACAGGTCGAGACCGAGCGCCTGCGCGCGAGCCCGCAGCGGCGCGTAGACCGCCGCGTAGGGGCCCTGACCCGCGAGCGCCTGCGCCATCGCCGACGAGGGTTCGAGCCAGGTCTCGTCCACGACCCCGGCGTAGCGGTGCCCCTCCTCGAGCACGAGGTCGGCGGGCATCACGCCCACGAGCTCCCGGGTCTCCGCCCGATAGTGCAGGGGAAGCTCCCGCGGGCTCGCGGGGGCCTCGCTCGTCAGGTCGTAGAGGCGCACCGCGCCCGACTGCGGGCCGGACGCGAGGGTCCCCGCCCCGTCGGTGGAGAAGAAGATCGAGGTGCGGACCGGCGCGCCGTCCAGCTCGCCGAGCGCCGCCGAGAGCCGCTCCAGCGCCGCCGGGCTCCCCTTGAAGGGCAGCGGTTCCACCCGCAGCCGGCCCGAGACGAGGAAGAGGTCCGACGGCCACGGGCTATCCCCGGGCTGCCCCCCGAGCAGCGCCCGCGCGCGCGCGGGACCCGGGGTCGGCGGCGTCGGTGGACTCGTCGTGGCCGAACAGCCCCCGAGTGTAAGAAGGAGAACCCACGGAAAGAGGCCTCGCACCGCAAACAGCCCTCGTGCGAGCCGGAGATCGTCGTCGCGCTGGCGAGCGTGCATGAGCTGCGCGCTACGTTAACGCAGGGTCCGTCGCTTGCACAGTCCGCCGCAAGGCCCGCTCAGGGCGGTCGAGATCTCGGACATGGGGGTATGGAGGGGGGCGGCGTCCGCCAGGGCCCGCGTCACGAGCGCCCTAGGCCCTCCCCAGGCTCTTCCATTTCCGAGAACGCGATCGCCCTGAAGGCCCGCTTGCCCGCCGCTCACCGGAGCGCCAGGGTCTGGCCGCGCCACTCGGGGCTGAACCAGCGGCGGAAGGTCGGCACGCGGCGAAGCATCGCCCCCTGCTCCTTGACCGCCAACGTGGCCACCTCGAGCACCTCGAAGCGCCGCTCCCACCTCCGGCCGGCCACCACCTCGCGCGCCAGGAGGAGCCGCCCACCGTCGGGGGAAAAGCCCGCCAGCTCCACGTACCCGAGGCGCGGCTCGGTCGTCGCGGGGACCACCACGTCCACCTGGAAGCCCTTCTCGCCCCGCTGAAAGACCCAGAGCTCGAGCCAGCCGGCGAGCGGTTGCACGGCCAGGACCAACCGCTCGCCGCGCGGAGCCACCCGCGCCGAGGCCGCGTGCACGAGCCCGTGCGTGCAGCGTTCGACGAGCGGAGCGGCCGCCTTCGCGTTCGTCCGACCGCGCGCGTAGAGCCTGACGCAGGTCTCGCCGGGACCCCGCGGCTCGAGCCGCAGCGCGAGCCCACGCCCCGGTCGCGACGCCCTGGCCCCGCGCAGGTAGCGGCTCGTGCCCACCTGCACCCGGGTCTCCTCGTACGCGAAGAGATCCGCCTCGGCGAGCTCGCGGCGATCCACGCGCAAGAGCGAGGCGAGCGCCGCCTCAGCCCGTTTGGCTCCTGCCGCGCGATCGCCCGCGCGGGCCAGCTCGAAGGCCAGCTCCGCGGCCACGCGCGCGCTCCGCAATCGCAGCCGGTTACCGAGGTAGGCCGGCAGCGCGAGCGGGTCCACCTTATCGAGGAGCGCGGCCGACCATTCGAGGACCGTGCGCCGTTCGCGCGGCCCGAGCTCGGGGTGCACGCACGCGGGGTCGGTCACCGCGAGCGCCGCCCGCGCCTTCAGCTCGGGCGGGGCCTTGAAGGCCAGGACCCGCCGGAAGGCCTCGCCGTCGTAGCAGGTGCGCGTGCGACCGTCGCTCTCGAAGCTCGCGAGACGCACGCCGTAGCTCCGCGCCACGTCGAGGTGCGCGCCGAGCGAGTCCTGCCCGCGTTTCGTGCGCTCCGCCGACGCCCGGTACGCGAGCCGCTGGGCGAAGGTGCCGAGCGCCGAGAAGACCTCCGCGTCGAGCGCGCTCCGCGGCGCTACCTTGAGGTAGAGCGCGACGTAGCCGATCCCGAGCGCCTCGCCCCCCGCTTGCTCCCTGAGGAACTCGATCACCGCCCGCAGCCTCGGCGCGGCAGCCTCGGTCGCCTCGTAGGCCCTGACCAAGCGGCGGTGCACGTACCCCGGACGCTCGTGCCGGTGGTCGTAGACCTGCAAATAGTCGCGCCGCGCGCCGCGCACCTCCAGCCAGTCGCCGGGCCAGAGCGTCGCCTGGCGCGGGGCCCGCTCCTCGGCGGCGGCGAGGAGCGGAGTCTGATCCTGCGCGACGAGCGCCACCGTGAGCACCGCGAGCCACGTCATTTGTCACCCCTCGCCGCGGTGCGCGTGGAGGGGAGGCCGAGCAGGTCGTTGCCGAAGAAGTCCTTGCTCGGCGGCGCGATGATCACCTGGATCTTGTCCGACAGCTTGTCGGCCAGGGTCTTCTGGATGAGCAGCGGGTTCTTGGCGATGAGCACCCCGTCGCGGGCGAGCTGCGCCGACTGCGCCTTGCCCGTCACGTCCAGGCGATACGCCTCGGCGTCGGCCAGCCGGCGGCGCGAGTCGGCCTCGCCCCGCGATTCGATGCGCCGCGCCTCGGCGTCCGCTTCGGCCTGTTTGAGCCGCGTGACCTTCGAGGCCTCCGCCTCGAGGCGCCGCTGCTCGATCTCCTTCTGCTTGAGCGGCAGCACGTGCTTCATCGCCTCGGCCCGCGCGCGCGCGGCGATGATCTGCTCCTGCCCGGCGGCCTCCGCGGCCTTCTCGCGCTTGAGCTTCTCCCCGAGCGCCTCGATCTCCGTCTGCTTGAGCTGCTTCTGCTTCAGCTCGAGCGTGTAGCGCATCTTCTCGGCGCGCAGCCCCTCGCCGAGGAGCCCCTCGAGCCCGCGACGGTACTCGGCCGGCAGGTCCACGTTGCCGAGGAATACGTCCTTCACCGTCACGCCGTCCTTGCCGAGCAGCGCCGTCAGCTCGCCGCGCACGTGGCGCTCGATCTCGGCCCGCTTGCCGGAGAAGATTTCGCGCACGGTGTGACGCGCGAAGGTGCGGTGCAGCACGCCGTCGATCACCGGCCGGATGAGCTGCGTGCTCACGTCCTCGGGGAGGGCGCGCGCGACCCGTTCCACGCGCTCGGGGTCGAGGGCGTAGCGCACGGTCACCTCCACGCCGACCGACAGCCCCTCCACCGACTGGAAGGGGGAGCGCCCCTTCGACCGCGCGCTCCCGGCGGGCTGGTAGATCTGGTCGCGCAGCGGGTAGCGGCGGAGCTGGTGCACGCCGGGGAGTACGAGCGCCCAGCCTTCGTGGAGCTGCGAGACCCCCCCGGTCACGCGGTTCACGCGCAGGCCTACCTCCCCCGGCTCGATGGTGCGCACCGGCCGGCTCAGGGTCACGGCCACGCCGAGCCCGACCAGCGCGAGGAGCCCGAGGACCATGCGCCCTCGCCGGCTGCTCATGGTCTCGATGATCCCGAGGAGCACCGCCGAGGCCGCGGCCCGGCAGAGGTACCCCGTCCGTTTGAAGGCTCCGCCCAGGACTCGAAGAACGCGCATGCTCACCCTCCCGCGTGGTGTGCTGTCGGGAGAGCAGCTTTCGTGCCGAGAGCCGGGCACGCGATCTACGCCGGGATAGCTTGGGTGCGTGGGCGGTTACCCACAGCGATGCGTCCGCTTTGCCACGCGGAGGGCCGGTGCGCCCGACGCTACTTCACGCACTTCACCAGGGCTTTGCCCGTCCCGAGGTCGTGGCAGACGCAGCCCGCCGCGAGCGTGATGCACCCGCAGCTCGAACACCCCGTGGGGAGCGGCTCGCAGACGTAGCTGGAGCAGACGCAGACCGGCCCGCCGCCGTTCTTCTGACAGCTCGTCGGCTTGCAGTTCGTCGCGCACTTGCCGTTCGCGTCGGGGGCAGGGCCGGTGCAACCCGCCGCCAGGCCCACGCTGCAGTACTCGGTGCCCGCCGTGCACTTGGCCGTCGCGCCGCAGGCGAAGCTGTAACCCGTCCCTCCCCCTCCGTCGGGCTTCGGCGGAACCGGCGCCCCGCTATCCCGCGACGCCGCGGGAACACCGCCGTCGGCAGCGGGGTGCGAGGCTGCGGCATCCTGGCCGCTGCCACCGCCTCCACCGCCACCGCCCGCACCCGGGCACTTGTCGTGGTAGAGGCTGCAGGCCTTCTGCTGGCAGGTCTCGTCGGCACAGCTCGAGTGGCTGCCTTCGCAGGCCGTCTTGAGCTTCGCGCACACGTCCACCTCTGTCGGGGCCGGCTTGGTTCCGCCGCCCGCACCGCCTTCGTACTGGCTCGCGCAGAAGGCCTCCTTGGCCGCGCACCCCTTGCCCAGGTCGGCGCAGACCTGGTCCAGCTCTTTGCAGGCCTTCTCCAGCGACGCGGTGGCGGCCGTGGCCGAAAAGAGCGCCATGTCCTCCGCCGGCACCTGGGCGCTGGCCGTCGCGGCCTGGCCCGCGGGAGTCGTCGGGCCCTGACACGCGGCGAGCACGAGACCGAGGCCCGCACCGAGACAGGTAAGATAACGCTTCATCCGCTCCTCCTCCGGGTAAGGGGTGATGTTCCCTGACTGTCGGGTAGGAGTGGGGCGAGACGGGCGAGGCGATCACCGCTCTCTACAGGTGGGCGAAAGCTCCACGTCGGCGCGCGCGGGCTCCGGACCCGGGAGCGCGACCGCCCCGCTAGGGGGTGTCCCTAGTTCCTGGACCGAGCCAGGCCGAGCGAGGAGGCTCGGCCACGAGGAGAGAGGAGGGAAGCTACTGTTGGTAACTGACCGACGAACGACAAAGTGGACGAGCCCCGCAGCCGGTCTGGCGACGGGAGGGAATTAGGGACACCCCCTAGGGCGTGCATTTCACGAGGAGGGCGCCCGCGGCGACGGGCGTGCAAGAGCAGCCGGTCCCGAGGGGCAGGCAGGCGCAGCCCGTGCACCCGGTGGGGAGCGTCTCGCAGCGATAGGTCGAGCAGTGGCACTCGGAGACCGGGCTTCCCGGACAGCTCACCGGCTTGCAGTTCGCGGGGCAGGTGCCGCCGTCCGGCATGGGAGTGCCGCCGCAGCTTCCCGGCACCAGCGAGCGGCAGTACTCGCTGGCCATATTGCACTGGAGCAGGTCGCCGCACTTGAAGAGCTTGCCCGGAGCCGCGTCGTGCTGCGCCCCGTCTCGCGCGCCCGCATCGTGCTGCCCCGCGAGGTCGTGCGACCCGGTGCCATCGCGCCGCCCCCCGCTGTCGCGAACCGGCGCCTGTCCGTCGGAGGTCGGCGGAGCCCCGTCGCGCCGCACCTGCTCCGCGTGCGCCCCGTCGGAGAGCCCGAGGTCCCCGGTCGCCACGGCGCCGTCCCGGCCCCCGAGCGTCACGTCCGAGCGGCTGCACGCCCCGAGCGCCAGCGCGAAACCGATGCCCGCCAGCACGAAGGCCCCGCCCGAGCGCTCGACCCCGGCCCAGCGTCGCCCAGGACGTCTCATGGTGCGCGACTCCCCGGGCCGCCGCCGGGCCCGCCGTCCGCCTCGAGGATCGTCCTCACCTGGGCCGCCTTGGGGCTCGCCGGGTAGCGCGCGAGAAAGCGCCTCGCCTCGGCCCGCGCGGTCGCGAGCTCGCGCAGCCGGAGGAGCGTCTCGATGATCCGCAGGTCTACCTCGTGGACGAGCGACCCCTGTGGCCAGCGCTGCCGCATGCCGCGGAAGCTCGCCAGGGCCGCACGGTCGTCCCGCCGCTGGAGCGCTTGCGCCGCTCGATACGCCGCGACCTCCAGCGAGAGCGCCGACGGCTCGGGGGCCGGCTTCGGCGCCGCAGCGTCGGGCGGGGAGGGTTGCGCGCGTTTCGCCACCACGCGCCGTCGCTTCGCCGAACGCTCGGCCGGACGTTCGACCGCGGCCTCGGGCACCGGCTGCGTCTCGAGCTCCGTCACCGGCGCGCTCGCCGGGACCTCGGGCTGCTTCACCGGCTCGACCGTCGCTTTCGCCTTCGCCTCCGAGACGCTGCGCCGCGCCTCTTCCACCTGCCGCACCATGGGCGGTCGCTCGGGCGGCTGGCGCAACGTGCGCACCACCATCACCGCGGCTGCAGAGGCCGGGATGAGGAGCAGCGCGTAGCCGATCTTGCGGCGACGCCGACGACGACGCAGGCCGTCCTCGACGGCGCGTCGGACCCGCTGCTGCGCACCGACGGGTGGCTCGACCTCGCGCAGCGTGCGCGAGAGCGCCTCGAGCTCGGGGGAGCGCCGCTCATCCATGGCTCGGCTCCGCGTCGAACTCCGCGCGCCAGAGCGCGTGGAACTGCTCGCGCGCCAGCCGCTTGCGCGAGCGCACCGTGTTCACCGGAATCCCGAGGAGCTCGGCCACCTCGGAGAGCTCGAGCTCCTCGATCTCGAGGAGCACGAGCACCTCGCGGAGCTTCGGGCTCATGCGCGCGAGCACCGCCTGCACCTGCTTTTGCGCCTGCGCCGCGCTCGAGCGCTCTTCCGGAGTGGACGGGTTCTCCGAGGTGGCCTGCGCCGCCGCGGGGACGAGCCACTGCTTCACCCGCCGCACCACCTTCCAGCGGCGATGATCGGCCACGACGCGCACCGTGATGGCGCGCAGCCAGGCCTTCGGATGCGTCACGACCTGCTCGGGGTCCTTGCGCAGCTTGTCGTGGACCACCAGAAAGACCCGCTGGGCCAGATCCTCGGCGTCGGCAGCGTTCACTCCCAGGCTGTAGCTCAGACGATAGACGTAGGCAAAGTGCGCGTCGTAAAGCTCGCGCCAGGTGCGATGGTCGTCCATTACACCGTACAGCGGTAGGCCATAGGGGGCCTCGTATGTAAGCGAGATCTCGAACACCTCACTCCTGAAGTGGAGCGTCCAGGCGCCCGGGATCACCATTTTCTCCCGACCTCGAGACCGAGACTCCCGAGGAAGAGCAGCCGGGGCGAGCGACCGACCTCGCCCTCCGGCGTAACAAGGTAGCGATCTCCGACGGGAAAGACAAACAGCCCGAGGTCTAGACGCAGCGCGAAGGCGGCCCCGAGCCGCACGCCGCCCCCGACTGTCCCCCCGAGGAGCGCCTGGGCTCGCCAGCGCATCGGCTGGCCGGGTAGGTCCTTCGCCGACACCTGAAAGAGGCCTACCCCCGCACCGAGCGCCGGCTCGAAAAACAGGCGACCCCCGCCGAGCCGCGCGGTGAGCTCGCCTCGCACGAGGAGCGGTCGGAGGTCGAGACGATCGCGCTGCGCCGTCTGCTCGCTCGGGTGCGCGAGGATCACCGCCACCCGCAGCCCGAGCGGCAGAGCCCACGGCTGGAGCGTCACTCCGAGCGCGCCAGCCGGGGCGAGGGAGCCGGGCTCGATCCCGACGAGCAGGCCCCCGCCGAGGGCTACGCCGACGTAACGGCGTCGCACGGGAGGCGTCGCCGGCGGAGGACGCACGGGAGGCGGCGAAGGTGGCGCGCGCGGAGGCCGCCGCGGGTCCAGGCGCGGGGGGAGCGCGAGCTGCAGGAAGTGCGCCTCGAGGATGATCGCCACCGCGTCCGAGAGAGCCGCGCAGTCCGCGCCGGGGAGCGTGCGCTCGAGGGCCCCCTCTCCCGACGGACCACGGAGCGCGAGGACGAGCTGTGCGGCACGCCGTTCCACGCGCAAGGTCCAGAGCTCGGTCCCTCGCGAGCGCAGCCGGAACCCCTCGTCCAGGCGCCGTCGGAGCGCCACCGCGCTCGGACAGCGCGTCCGGTGATCGAGGCGCAAGGCCGGCTCGGGGGTCGCCGCGGAAGCAGCGTCGCAGCGGAGCGCCCCGAGCGACGCCAGCACCGCGAGCCGCGAAGCGCGCCGAAGGTTCACGGACAGCTCTGCGCGGCGCCGCAGTCGGAGCAGCTCGCGCACCATTCGTCCCGATAGGTGTTGCCGTTGCCGTCGCACTTCAGCCAGCACGCGACGCAAAGGGGCCTAGGTCCCGCCGGGCAAGGGTGATTCTGCGAGAAGCAGGTGCTGCCGCTCGGACGAACGTACTGGCCGGCCATCGAGCAGCCGGTCCAGTTGCAGCTCCCGTCGCAGCTCCTCTGCCCGCAGCCGTTCGCACAGCCCTGCGTGTCCACGCCCGGGCGGCAGGGCTGGTTCTTGCACCCGCCCCAGGCGCAGCCGCTCCCGCACTCCTCGTCGCCGCGATTGCAGTTGCCGCACTTGCGGGTCGCCTTCGGCGTGCACACCGTCGGCGGAACGACGCAGTTCCCCCAGACCCCGCCGCGACCGCAGGTCTGCTCGCCGAGCTGGCACGGTCCGCAGCGGAGCTTGGCCCCCTGCGCGCAGCCGGCGTCGGCCACCGGCCGCGTGTCCGCCGGACGGCCGTCTCGTGCCCCGTCGCGACCCCCTCCGTCGCTCGACCGCGCGTCGCGCGTCGCCGCGTCGGCCCCCCCGTCGCCCGAGGCCCCGCGGTCGCCCGAGACTGCGCTATCGCGGAAGCCGAAGCCGTCCTCTACCGGCACCCCGCCCTCGCGCGCGAGCCCCGAGCCGCTCCCCGGGCACCCTGCCCCGAGCAGCACGATCAATGCGCCGACCCGTCGCATACCAAGAGTGTAGTGGCCCTCGGCGGCACGCTCCAAACGAAAGGCGCGCGGCGGGCCCGCGGGCCTCTGCAATGGCCGTACGGCGCCCTTGACAGCCTGGGCACCCGCATGGTGCGCTCCCGTGAATTCGTGGATCTTTGCGAGGGGGAACGATGAGCAGTCTCAGGGTCACCCGGGAGCAGCGTGCGGACGGATCAACCTTCTTGATCGTGGCCGGCGCGATCGACGAACGCGCCGACCTCGAGCGTCTCTTCTCCAACCTCGACGGCCGGGTGGTGATGAACCTGAAGGGGATCGAGCGGCTCAACTCGCTCGGCATCCATCGCTGGGTCCCGCTCATGGACGAGCTCACCGGGCGCGCGAAGGTCGAGCTCGAGGCGCTCTCGGTGCCGCTCGTGACGCAGGCCACGGTGGTCGCGAACCTGCTCGGCACGGCGCGCCTCACGTCCTGCATGGCGCCCTACTTCTGCCCCCTGTGCCAGGATGGACGGATGATCCTCGTCACCGTCGAGGACCTGCGCGCGGCGGGCGGCACGTCGCCGCACAAGAGCTGTCCCGAGTGCAACGGCCCGATGGAGCTCGACGAGCTCGACAGCTACCTCACCCTCCTCAGGAGCGAGCTGTGACCGAGCACCCGGTAGCGGCGGCGCGGAAGGTGGTGGTTCTGGACGAGCCGGCGCACACGGGTCGCCGACTGGCCGAGACGGTGCGCGGGGCCGGGCTCGCGGCCGAGGACGTTCCGACCCTCGAGGCGATCCCCGAGGCGCTGCGGGGGGCGCGCGCGCGCGTCGCCGTGCTGGCGCTCGAGGCGCTCGAGCCCTCCCCCGAGGCCAAGCTGCGCAAGCTGCGCGAGCAGAGCGCGGGGGTGCGCCTCATCGTCGTCTACTCCGACGAGGCGCCGCGCCTCGCGCTGGCCCAGCGGCTCTGGATGGTGGGACTCCTCGATTACCTCGTCCCCCGGTCGCTGGCGCCGCACGAGCTCACGCCCGTCCTCCGCCAGGCGCAGGCCGACGCACTCATCGAAGAGGCCACGCACGGGCCCGCGAACGACGAGCCGCTCACCCCGCTCGGGTACCGCCTCAGGCTCCTGCAGCAGCTCGCCGCCGCCTTCGCCACGCAGTGGAACGTGGAGGGGCTTTTGCGCGAGCTGCACATGAAGCTCCCGCAGCTGCTCGACTACAACATGCTCGAGGTGCTGCTCCTCGAGAGGCCGCGCGCCCGCATCCACGTGCAGCAGACGCGCCCCGCCGTGCACGAAGCGATCTGGCAGCTCGCCGAGCGGACCTGCGCCGCGCTCGACCCGTTCGTCGAGCATCCGCTGCGACCCGAGCAGATGGAGCTCGTGGCGGGCTCGCCGCCGCCGGACGCGGAGGCCGACCCCGTGGCGAACGACGACGGGGCGGTGCTGACCCTGCCCATGGTGGTGCGCGGCGAGGTGGTCGGCTGCCTCGGGCTCCAGACCGCGCCGGGAGTTGCCGTGGGGCCCGAGGAGCGCAGCGTGCTCCAGCTCGTGGCGCACCAGCTCGCCACCTCGATCACGCACGCCCAGTCGCTCCGCGCGGCGGAGAGAGCCTCGCTCATCGACGAGCTCACGGGGGCCCACAACCGGCGGTTCATGCGGCGCACGCTCGAGACCGAGTGGCGGCGCGCCAAGCGCTACAAGGCGCAGCTCACCGTCGCGATGGTGGACCTGGATCGTTTCAAGCAGCTCAACGACGAGTTCGGCCACCTGGTGGGCGACGAGGTCCTCCGCACCCTCGCCTCCCTGATGCGGCAGCACCTGCGCGACACCGATCATCTGGTGCGCTACGGGGGCGACGAGTTCCTGCTCCTCCTGCCCGAGACGGGGCCGAGCGAAGGGGCGCTGGTGCTCGAGCGGCTGCGACTGGTCCTCGCGCGGCAGCCGCTCCGCATCGGCGGCGGCGCGCGTCCGCTGCTGCTGGCCTTCAGCGCGGGGGTGGCCTCGTTTCCGTCGAGCAGCGTGGCGACGGTCGAGGAGCTGGTCGAGCTCGCCGACCGCGCGCTCCTGGCCGCCAAGCGCAGCGGTCGCGGGCGCACCTGTCTCGCCTCGGGCCAGGGCTTCACCGAACCGAGCGGGGTGCTCGAGCTGGCCGACCTGGAAGGGGGAAAGCGCCGCTTTCCGCGCGTGCCCGCCGAGATCAAGGTGCGCTACGTCGAGCTGCCCGACTTCCAGGCGCACGTCGTGCCGGCCGAGGCGACGGACATCAGCCCGGGAGGGATCGCCGTACGCGACCCGGAGCGACGCCTGCAGCAGGACGGCTACGCGCTCGTCTACCTGGAGGAGGACGAGAAGCCGCTCCTCTCGCAGGTGGTCTGGTCGAGCGAGACGCCGACGGGAGAGCCGAGCGCGGGGCTGCGCTTTCTCAAGCGCGAGGAGCTCGGCCCCGGGGCGCAGGGCGTGGGGCTGCACCCGGCTCTCGTCGTGGCGCAGGACGGCGTTCCGCACGAACGGCTCTTCCACGTGCTGCGCGCGGCGGGGTACGCACCGCAACGGCTCGACGACCAGACGGAGCTCTTGCTCCCGCTCGGGGTCTACGACTACCCGCTCCTGCTCGCCGGCCCGTCGGACCTGCGCGGCTGGGTCGGGGCGCGGCTACGCGAGGTTCCCGCAGTCCTTGGCACTCAGCAGCGCATCATCGTCTTGAACGGCCTCACCGGCGACGCGCAGCCCCGCGAGGACGACGACCCCGGGGTCACCTCCGAGGACCGCCTCTGGATCACGCTGAGCAAGCTCGTGGTCGGCCAGTACTTCGGCCTGAAGAAGTACCTGCAGCTCGGGGCCGAACCGACGCTGTGGGCCGTGGGAGACGCCCGTCAGCGCACCGCCGCGCTGGATCAGCTTCGCGCGGTGACCGAGCAGGCCCGCTGCACGCCGCATCTCGTGGAGGCGATCGTCGCCGGGCTCGAGGAGCTCACGGCGAGCGCGATCCGTCCCCCTTCCACGCACCCCGATCGCCCGACGCGACCGGTGCTCCTCGAGTGCGGCAGCGATGGGGAGCTGCTTGCCATCGCGCTCGTGGACGAGCACGGCCAGCTCAGCGCCGAGGTGATCTACGACGCGCTCGGCCTCGCGCTCCTCCCCAACGAGGAGAAACGCGCGGGCGCCGCCCCGTGGGCCGCCTTCCGCAGCCTGGTCCAGTCGCTCGACCAGCTCGCCGTGAACATCGAGCCCGGCTCCTGCACCGAGCTGGTGGGGATCTTGAACCTGCAGCGCGGGCGGTAG